>NZ_JBSXNM010000038.1:0-136465 GCF_056857655.1 Paracoccus sp. L-17 | reverse complement strand
TCTTCACCGCCGCCAGCAAGGCGCAGCAGGCGGCCGACTGGATGCATGCGCAGCAGCCCCATGCAGAGGAGGTAGCGGCATGACCAAAACCGTTCTCATTGCCGGAAAATTTCAGAATGGGGCTGGACTGTCAGGATATGTGGCCGAGCTGGGCGCAGCATTTCTTTGCGCCGATCTGTCTCTGACGCCCGAGCCCGGCACCGATCACGCCGCCTACATCCAAAGCTGGCTCAATGTCTTGAAGGACGACAAGCGGGCGATCTTCTCCGCCGCTGCCCATGCGCAGCGCGCGGCAGACTACCTGCACGGCCTACAGCCCCTCATTGAAGCAGAGCCCCAGAAAGCAGGAGCCGCCGTATAGGCGGCTCCCCATCTTCCAAAATTTTTCGGCTGGCCGCACGGCCAGCCTCGCACAGAAGTTGAAGTCTAGAAGTACTGATCAAAAATCTCGTTGATCTGCGCGCGAAACTGGCCCGCGCCGCCATACGCCGGATGGCGCACATGCGGCGCCACAACATTTTGTTCGGCCAGCAAGTCCCTTGCAACGTCGCCCACCGCCACAACCTGCTGAACCGCCGGAAAGAGTTCCCGAAATCTTTCGAGAACCTGACGATGATCGGCGAGTTCCTGACCCGTTGGCCTTCTGTTGCTTAGCGGGTTGTCCGGCCTGTGGGGATGAAATGGAAAAGCATTCCAAAGCACGACTTCCCGTGAAATACCACGCCGCATAAGCTCCCCCCAAACAATGGCTGCTGTGGGTTCGGCGAATCCGCGATTTCTTTGGGCCGCAAATCTGCAAGCCAACGCATCGCTGGTTCGCGCTGCCTGGATGCCTTCGCCAAGAACATCCTGCGCAGTGACATTGACACGGTGTCCCAGCAAAGTCCTTTCACAAGTCATTGCGATACCGGAGAACCGAGCGCCTTGATAGCCTGGCGCTTCCGCTACGAGCAGTATCCGCGCCGTTTCGAGGCGATGGTTCAGATAGTGCCGAAGTTGAGCGGATCGAGCGGCGCTGGCACCATTGAAGGCATCGCATCCCTCACGAAACCCCGCATAAGGATTTGCGACGGCTGCAGGTGCCTCAATCCCTGAAATATACGCAACAAACTCGTCCGGATTCATTCAGCGTCTCTACTAAACATATTTGAAATCAAAACCATAGGGAAACTCTACCATACCAATCGCCATGGATGGAAGCAAAGAGCGACCGGCCGTGACGGCCAGCCGCAAGAAGTTACAGACCTGGCGCGCGTACTGCGAGCTCGGCCTCGATGTTGTGCATCGACTGCAGGGCGTTGCTGCGCTCCTGGCTGCCGCGCGGGGCGGCGGCGAAGGCGTTGAATGCCTCCCGCAACAGACCGTGCAATTCTGCCGTGCTGCGGGATGCCGCTTCGAACCGTGTGACGAGTTTCATGGCTCATCCTCCTTTTCGCTTGAAGGAGGCCCCGAACCACTCAGGGCCTTTCGGCCCGCACATCACAATCATCGGCCAGTGAAGGCCTGATGGGTCGGGTGAGGACTGCCACGCGGAAACTATGGAGGTGAGCCCATGAGACGCTTCGCAATCGGTTTGCTGCGGTGATCCCTGCAAGTGGGGCTCTTGGATTGCTGAGGGGATTGATCGGCTGCGGCGTTTAACAGCGCTGATGCTGCTGACGCCCCGCCTACACCAAGGAGCGGCTTTCCCTGTTCAGGGTTAGGATTTCACCATAGACAGAGCGGTGCCCGTGTGCCTGTCACTGACGCGCAATAGCCGTCTCGGGCGGTTCGCTCGTTTCCTTCCCCCGTTTGCCGGTCTTCCTGCTTCGGGGCGGCTTGCTACCCGTATGCCCAAAATCCCTGGCCGAAGGCCGCTCATCCTTCAATGTCCTGCCCGCTCCACCTGGCTACGCCAGCCGTGTTGAACATGAACGCTGATCCTTTGCCTCCGGCCCTGCGGGAAGGCGTTAGCAAGCCAACCCAAGCAAAGGAGAAGACACATGGCACGCGAAAACGAGAAACCCACCCAAGACATCAACGCGCCGGACTATCTGGCCTGGCACGTCACCCAGAAGGGCGAGAAATCCTTCTGGAACAAGGTCGGAGCGGCATGGAAGCATAAGGACGGCAGGGGCTACACCCTCCAGCTGGAAACCTGCCCGATCAACGGCCGCATCGTCCTGCGCATGCCGCTGGAAGATGCACCGCAAACCGAAAACGAGGCGGGGCGCTCATGAGCACCCCCATCACCATCCAGATCGTCTGGAACGGCATTGCGGTCCAAATTGCGCACCACGAAGGCCGCTGGCATAAGGACTTCGATCACATCGAAATCCTCAGCGAAGATCGCAGAGCGCTGCCCGTCACCGAGACCGGCTACCTCTCGCATCACGTCGCCGCCGCCAGCGTCGAAGAATACGGCGGAGCCGAAAGCTACGTCCGTGCCTTCCTCGACCATGAATCCGCCAAGCCCGGCTGGAAGGAGCGCGAAGCCGCCTCGCGCCAGATGTCGCTCTTCTAACCTTGCGCCGCGTCCGCCGTATCGGCGGGCGCGGGCTTGATCTCGACCAGCCAGCCCTCAAGGTTTGTCAGCCCTTCGTCGATCCCGACAACGGTGCCGTCACACGGGGCGTAAAGCTCGACCGCGCCGTTCTTACCTTCGGCGACGATCACGGCGTCACCCAGCAGCACGGCATCGCCGACATTCTTGATGACGTGCAGGTAGGTGAGCGCGCCGGTATAGGCCTGTATGGCCTCGCCAGCGCCGATGCGCACGGCATCACCCTTGAACAGCACGCGCTCGCCGGTCGGCGTTACAAACTCCTGATCCCTTAACACGGCGCATTGTCCTCAGGCTCGGGGCGGGATGGTCTGGCGCGTGGTTTAAACTCGGGCACCAGCACGTCGGGCTTTTGCTTGCAGCGCGCGTGGGTGAGACGGATCGCAAAGCGCGCCGTATCCTCCGCCGAGAGCCGAAAGTGCAAGCGCAGCTCTTCGAGCAGCCTTGCGTGTTTTTCATCTAGATTGAGCATGAGCGTGTGTCTCATGGCAGTTCTCCTTTCGTTAACCGGGTTCAAAGCCAGGACCGCGCCCGCGTTCGCGGGTGCGCTCGACATCGCGCGTCCCGCGCTGCCTCTGGCGTTGCTTTGATTGTTCGGTTGGGATGGGGGCAGCCGCGCCCATCTCCATGTACCGCGCGACATCGCGGCCGAGCGCGGTGATGCGTTCATTCTGCTTTTCGCGGGCGAGCTTGATCTGGCGCTGCAGATTGCGCCGCTCGACAAGCTGGCGCTCAATCACCGTCTGCTTTTCGGCGCGGTCGCGTGATTGCGCTCTGGCAATCTCGGCCTCATTCTCCTGCCTGATCTTGCGATTCTTGCCCGTAATCCAGCCCCATAGACCTTTCAGCCCGCGCGGCGTCCGTTCGGCTCGCTTCTGCTGCTCGGCCAACCAGCGTTCCTGCTGACGGGTCTTCAGCTGATCCCGCACTTGCCGCTGGCGCTGCACCATCTGCTCGCGCTGGAACTGCGCGGCGAGGCCAGCCTTCTCGGCTCTGGCCTGTTCCTCCTTCGCCCATGCCTGCAGCTTGGGCGTCATCTTCTCGGCGATCAGCGCCTTGGCTTCGTCGGCTGAGGGCAATTCTTGCGCATGCCCCAGCCGCTCTTTGAGGTCTTTTGCCTTCGCGCCCGTGGTGCGGCTCAAGGAGTAAATCTCACCGCGCCAATCAACGGCGACGTAGCCGCGCTTGTCACCCCGAGCGAGGAAATAGCCGCGTTCGCGCAGCGCCGCTTCGAAGGCCGCGCGATTGTCAGACGCGTTCCAGCATTCCTGCAACGCCTGCTTGATGGCTTTGGGGTCTTGATGAGTGCGCTTGGCCTGCTGCCATTCCTCGCGGGTGAAGCTGAACGGATCGCGCTGGCGCTGATCGCGGAAGCCTTTCGGCATCTCCCAGCCATGCTCAAGGTAGAGGTCGCGCGCGATGCCGTTCAGTGCCCGTTTGTAGAAGGGCAGGTTGATCGCCTTCATCTCCTCGCCGTCGATCCGGCTCCAGACCGCATGGGCATGACGCCTGCCTTCCTTCTCATGGAAGACGATGGCGCGCGGCTGGCCCTCCAGCTCGAGCTCGCTTTCGATCCTGCTGATGGCCTGCTCAAACGCCTCGACCGTCACGTCTTCATGCTGCGGCGGGCTGAGCGAGAGTGAGAACAGGTGTTTCTGGCAGCGTGTGCCCTTGGCGATGGCCTCGCTTTCCTGCATCGCGCCGAACAGATCGTCAGCAGCAAAGCCGCGCAGATCGTGCAGTTCGATATGCTCGTTCTCCGCGCCCCGCATTAGATGGTTTGCCAGTTCGCGGCCGTTGCCGCGCTCATTGCCTTTCAGGATCATGGCGCGCCTCCATCCATGCCGAGTGCGCGCAGCAGCTCGGCGCGGATCGCCATGACCTCCTGGCAAGCCTGTTTGATTTCTTCTTCTGTCTCGGGGTGGACGGGCAGTGTGCCCGTGTTCACGGCGCGCGCCAACTGGTTGAGGTTCTGGGACAGCCGCGATCCACCAAGGGCGGCCAGCACCCTTGCCAGCGCTTGATGGTCGGCAAGCGGCTTGGCACCCCGCCGCCGAACCTTCGGCAGATCGCTCTCGAACAGCTTGGCTTTGATATACGCGCCGAGCGGCACGCCGTTGGCAGCCTCTTCCAGCTTCGCCCGTTCCTCGAAGCTCAGACGCAGCGAGAACGGTGGAGGCGTCTTGCCCTTGGCTATCCGGTTGAAATTACGGTGCGTTTTCTTCATCGTCGCACCGCAGATCGTTCAGATCATACTGTGCGAGATGTGCTTCCCATTCCTGGAGAACTTCGAACAACCGGTTCGATTCTTCTCCCGTCAGGTCCACCAGGTTTTCCCGAAAATGATACCTGCCAGATCGTCTCGACTTTTTGTCACAACGATGAACAAGGCAGCCGCGTCTAGTCCGGGATCATCGGTATCTGACTGAACAGAGGCGCATCTTTTTTTCCATCCTTGCGGCGAACGGCAAGTCCGAGCCCCTGTTTTCAGGCACAACACTGACGCCGATTGACCCCTTCCCGAAAATCGTGCCGTGATAGTCAGGTGTTGACCTAATATGTTCCGCCCGCCTAGTTCTGGCTGATGGCCAACTTTGATACCGTGATCGAAACAACATTCAGCGCACTTTCCGACCCGACGCGGTGCGCAGTGGTGAAAGCCCTCAGCCAAGGACCGGCGGCGGTCTCGAAGCTGGCACAGCCCTTCGACATGGCCTTGCCATCCTTTACACAGCACTTGGCAGTTCTGGAGGACGCTGGGCTTATCTCATCGGAACGGCAGGGACGAACGCGCATCTGTTCTCTTGATCCAGATGCACTTCGCAGGGCTGAAGATTGGCTGGCAACATACCGCCGGCAGGCAGAAGAACGCCTCGATCGTCTTGAGGCACATCCGGACCAGCAAAAGAAGGATAATCCCGATGACTGAAAAAGTCAGAAGCACAGCAAAGGATTGGTCATCGGCCCCGCTTGATCGTGAAATCGTCATCACCCGCGTGGTAGACGCGGATCGCGCAACTGTCTGTGCGGCGTGGACGGATCCCGAACAGATCGTGAAATGGTTCGGGCCGGAGGGTTTCAGATGCAAGACTCATGAAATCGACATCCGGACGGGCGGCGTGTGGCGGTTCGACATGACCTCACCTGATGGCACGAACTTCTCGAACAGGATGGATTTCGTCCGCGTCGAAGCTCCGGACCTGATCGAGGCGGTCCATGGCAAGGACGAAGCCAACGATCCGGATCGGTTCCGTCTGCTTGTAACCTTTGATGAGCAGGAAAACGGAAAAACGGTCGTTACCCTGCGACAGATCCATCCGACGCCGGAACGCCGGAACACCGTCATTGCCTTTGGCGCCGTCGAACTTGGTGGTCAGACCCTCTCGAAACTGGCTGCACAAGTCGAAAGCCGGTGACTGATTGGCAAAATCGGACGTGAACCGTCAGATGCCCCGCATCCGTGCAAATTGGCGATGCTGCCTGCGAAACCCTTTGCCGGCGATGGAAAAGCGACCGGTCAGGCCCCGGCCTCGATCCGCTGGCTGCGGCGACGCAGGGCCATGGTGACAAGCGGTATGACCCAGATCAGGATCGTGAAGGCGCCCAGGGCGCCCGAGACGGGGCGATCAAAGAACCCCACGATACCGCCATCGGACTTGATCACTGTCGCCATGAAATTGTCCTCGAGCATCGGGCCGATGACGATGCCCAGGATGGCCGGCGCGATCGGGAAGCCGTTTTCCTCCATGAGAAAGCCAAGAACCCCCAGCACCAGCATCACGGCGATGCCGAAGACGCTGTTGGTGATGGCGAACGAGCCGACGATGCAGAACAGCAGGATCACCGGCATCAGCAACCGCGCCGGGGTCTGAACGACGAACCTGGCGCCGCGGATCGCGAAATAGCCCAGCACCAGCAGCAAAAGATTGGACAGGAAGAAGGTCAGGAAAATGGCATAGGTCAGGTCGGCCTGCTGGACGAAGACCATCGGACCGGGGGTGATGCCCTTCATGAATAGGACGCCGACCGCGATGGCGGTCACGGAATCCCCCGGAATGCCGAAGACCAGCGCGGGGATCCAGACACCGCTGAGCGCCGCATTGTTGGCGGCGCCCGCCGAGGCAAGTCCCTCCGGATGACCGGTGCCGAACTTCGCGGGCGTCCGAGAGATCTTCTTGGCCATGGCATAGGCAACCCAGGCAGCGATATCGGCGCCGGCGCCAGGCAGGATGCCGATAACGGTTCCGATCAGGCTGCCCGAAACCAGATGCCGCTTGTTTTCGCGCACCATCTTCCACTGACCGCCATAGACGGTGGAATTGGATTTGGGTGCGGAACTGGTCTGGTGCGACGCGTTCATGGAAAAGCGCAGTATTTCGGTCACGGCGAACATGCCGATCATCGCCGGAATGAAACTGACCCCGCCCATCAGGTCGACCGATCCGAAGGTGAAACGCGGGTAACCGCCGGTCACATCGATGCCAATGGTCGAGATGAAAAGACCGATCAGCAGTGACACCAGCCCCTTGATCGGCGAGCCGCGCGAAATGATGACAGAGCAGCTAAGCCCCAGAACTGCCAGCCAGAAATACTCTACCGTGCTGAACTGAAATGCGAATTCGGCAAGGAAGGGCGCCCCGAGGGTCAGGATGATGGCGCCCACGAAGCCGCCGAAGACCGAACTGACCAGCCCGATCCCAAGCGCCCGCTCGGCCTCTCCGCGCAAGGTCATCTGATAGGCGTCATCGACATAGGCGGCCGAGGCTGGGGTTCCGGGGATGCGCAGCATCGCGCCGGGAATGTCTCCGGCAAAGATCGCCATGGCGACGGCGCTGACGATAGAGGCGATCGCCGGCAGCGGATCCATGAAGAAGGTAAGCGGCACCAGAAGGGCCGTGGCCATCGTGGCCGAAAGCCCCGGAATCGCCCCGACAAACAGGCCGAAAAGCGACGAGGCGATGATGACGCCAAGCACCGAAGGATCGGCGATCATGGTGAAAGCGTTGAGAATGTTGTCCATGACGTGCCCCTTGTCGACCTACCAGGCGACCGATTGCAGGATGCCCCACGGCAGAGGCACCAGAAAGACCTTGCTGAACAGGGTGTGGATCGCCAGCGATGCCGTTACCGACACCAGGACCGAGGTCATCACGTCCACCCGCAGCGACAGCAGGAATGCCAGAAGCATCGCGATGCTGAGGACAGGAAACCCGATCACGTCCAGCAGCGGGATGAAGCTTGCCGTTCCCAGCAGCACGATCGCCACCCGGATCAGACGGCGGTGGTCGGAAATCCAGTCGCCCGGTTCGGCCAGTTTTGGCCGCGGCCTCGCGATCATGTCTTTCACGATGAGAACGAGCGAGCAGAGGATGAGGCCCGAGGCCACGATCATGGGCAACAGGCCTGAACCGATGGACAATCCCGGGATCAACGGAAAGCGGCTGGCTTCCACCAGGATGGCTGTCGCAAACAGCAACAGCACGAAACCTGTCAAACGGTCACTGATCTTCATGTCGTCTCCCGCAAGTTACCCCGATTTCCGACGATGATCCCTGCCGGATCGTCCGGGCGGTAATCAGTCCGCCCGGGCGGCGTACCGGTCGCGGCCGGTGGCGCGAGGGTCGGGGATGATCCGGCGCAACGGCCTGTGGCCGATGCGCCGGGCTGGCTATTTGGCGAGGCCGGCGGCCTTCATGACCATGCCGTTGGCAGCATCGGCATCGGCCATGAATTTGCCGAATCCCGGTCCGTCCAGCCAGACCTTGCCGAAACCGCGTTCCGCCATGAAGGCGGTGAATTCTTCGGATTTCCAGGCAGCTTCCAGCGCGGTCGAAAGCCTGGCGACGACATCGTCGGGCAAGCCGGCGGGCCCGGCCAGGCCACGCCAGGTGGAAACCGTCAGATCAATTCCGGTCTCTGATTTTACGGTCGGCAGATCGGGCACGTCGGCAAGCGGTTCGTCCCCCATCACCGCAAGCGACTTGACCTTGCCGGCCGAAATCAGCGAGGCGGCCTCGGGATAGGAGGATGCGACGATGTCGACGCCGCCCGACACCAGGTCCTGCAGGCCCGCGGCCGCGCCCTTGGATGGCACCCAGGGCACCGTGTCCGGAGCAAGGCCGCTTTCGACCAGCAGACCGGCCATGGCAAGGTGCCAGATGCCGCCCTGACCGGTTCCCGAAGCCTTCATCTTGCCCGGATCGGCCTTGGCGGCCTCGAGAAAGGCCGGAAGCGTATCGAATTCGGAATCGGCGCGAACGTGGAAGGCGGCCGGGTCCGCATTGAACAGCCCGATCGGAGTATAATCCGAATAATCCAGATCGGTCAGGCCCGCGTGCCGCATCATGGCGATCTCGACGGTCACGGTGCCGATCGTATAGCCGTCGGGCTGCGCGTTGGCGATTGCCGAATGGCCGACAACGCCCGATCCGCCGTCACGGTTGACCACGTTCACGGGAACCCCGAGTTCCTGTTCCATCAGCCCGGCAAGCATCCGGCTGGTGGCATCGGTGCCGCCGCCGGCGCCCCAGGGCACGATCCAGGTGATCGGCCGCTCGGGATATTCCGCGAGGGCGGAATCGGACAGAACAAACGTTCCGGCGGCAAACGCGGCCGCGCCGAGGCCGAGAGTGAAGAAATTGCGAAGCATGAACATCCTCCTTACATGCATTTGATTGTGACCTATCCGCGCTCTTCGGTGCGGTTCCGGTCGTGAACGAAGCGACATGGCGCTTCGAAACTTGATCCTATGACGGCTTTCCGGCTTTTCGACCTCACGTTAGCGATCTTCTTCGGACCGTGTCATGGCCGGGCCGCGGCGAGCGGCGGGAAGAATAGTGCATATCGCCGTCCCTCCTGTCTCGATCCGTTTCAACGGAACGCGCCCGGCATCAGGGTTCGCGGCAGCCAGAGCGCCAGTTCCGGCACCAGAATGATCAGCAGCAGGATCAGCAGCATCGGCATCAGGATGATGACGACATCCCGCATCACCTGCGCGACGTTCTTTCCGCCTATCGCGGCCGAGATCAGCAGACAGAGCCCATAGGGCGGCGTCACCAGTCCGAAGGCCAGCGAGACGATCCCGATGATCGCGAAAACGACCGGGTGGATATCGGCCGCGGCCGCCACCGGCAGCAGCACGGTGCCCAGGATGATGATGGTGGGAATCGCATCGATGAACAGGCCGAAGAACAGGAACAGGGCGGCAATGACGATCGCGGTTCCGAAAGTGCCGAACTGCAGGCTGGTCATGCCCTCCACGATCAGCCGGGGCACGTTGAAGAAGGCCAGCATCCAGCCGAATGCGGAGGCGGTGCCGATCGCGAACAGCGAGATCGAGGCGAACCGCCCGGTCTCGTAGAAGATGCCACCCAGATCGCGCAGCGAAACCGTGCGATAGACGAACATCCCCAGGATCAGGGCATAGGCCGCGGCGATGATGGCGCTTTCGGTCGGTGTCACGATGCCGCCGACGATGCCGCCGATCACCAGAATCGGCGTCAGCATCGCCAGCGCCGCACCCTTCAGCGCGTGCCAGAACTCGGACCAGTTGGGGCGGCCCGCCCTGGGGTAGTTGCGGACCTTGGCATAGGCATAGACCGTCCCCATCAGCGCCAGGCCGATCAACAGGCCGGGGATGGCGCCAGCCAGGAACAGCGCCCCGACAGAAACCTGCATCACCCCGCCCCAGACCACCATCAGGATGCTGGGCGGGATGATGACGCCCATCACCGACGAACAGGCCGTGATGGCGATGGCAAAGCGGGTATCGTAGCCTTCCCTGACCATTGCCGGGATCAGGATCCTGCCGCAGCCGGCCGCATCGGCGGTCGACGATCCCGAAATGCCGGCAAACAGCATCGACACCGCCACATTCACATGTCCAAGCCCGCCGGGCATCCAGCCTGTCAATACTCTGGCCAGTTCGATCAGCCGGTCGGTGATCTTGCCCGAATTCATCAGATTGGCGGCCAGCAGGAAGAACGGCACCGCCAGCAGGACGAACGAATTATAGGACTGAAACATCCGGTCCAGAACGATGAACGGCGTCAGACGGATATCCAGAAGCACGATCGGAACCGTGGCGATGCCAAGCGCGAAGGCCACGGGCACGCGGATCAGGACAAGAAGCAGAAACCCGCCAACCAGGACGGCGCTGGCCAAACCTGTAGACACGATCATGACGTGACCTTTCGCGATGCGCGATAATTGCTGAAAGTCTCGGCCAGGCGGTAGAATGCGAAGATCGCCCAGACCGCGCCGGCGATCGGCACCGAAATGAAGGTGACAAGCTTGTTGGCCTGCATCATCACGGATCGCTGCAAGGCGCCGAACCTCGCATATTCAAGACCGTACCAGGCGAAAAGCAGGGCGAAGCAGCCGATCAGCAGGAACACGACGCCCTGCTGCAGAAAGATTGTCAGCGGGCGGCTTGCGTCGGGCGTCACCCGGACATCGAAATGGGTGCCTTCCCAGACCGCGATCATCGACCCGATCATGACCACCCAGACGAAGATGAAGGTGGCGAGTTCCTCGGTCCACAGATAGACCGGGATCATGCCGGTATATCGCGCGATAACCTGCATTCCGACCGGAATGGCCAGTATCGCCGTCATTGCGCCCAGCAGGATGCGCAGCACCTGGCAAAATCCTTCAAGCATCCGTTTCACGCCGTCTTCTCCCCCCTGCCCTCGCGGCCTGTCCCGCGCTTTGAAAAGCGCGTTGCGGACGATGCCGCCGCGAGGGCGTTCCAGCTGTTCGGACCCCGATCACATGCCGCGGATGGCGGTCAGCAAATCGGTCGCACCCAGGCTTTCGGCATAGGCATCCTGCACCGGAACCACCATTTTCAGCAGTTCGTCGCGACCTTCGAATTCCAGGACGGTCAGTTGGCCGGCATCGACCATTTCCTGCAGTTTCTCTGCATCCTCGCGGGATTCCAGTTCGCGTCCGAAGGCTCCGGCCTCGTCGCCGGCTTCCAGGACGGCGGCCTGCAAATCCTCGGGCAGATTGCGGAAAGTCTTGCCGCTCATCACGATCGGGCGGACGGTGATCGCGTGGCGAGTCAGCGTCAGATAGGGCGCGACCTCATAGAACTTGAGGTTCTGGATGCTCGCAGCCTCGTTCTCGAACCCGGCGATGACGCCGGTCTGGATGGCGTTGTAGACCTCGTTATAGGCAATCGCCGAGGGCGCGGCGGTCAGCGCCGAAAAGATCTGGGCCTGGATCGGGGCCCCCATGACGCGCATCTTGAAGCCGTTCAGTTCTTCCAGATTCTGGATCGGCGCGTTCGAGATGATGTTGCGCACCCCGCCCCCGGTATAGCCGATCACCATGATGTCGGCCTTTTCCAGAAGCTCGTCTTCCAGCGGCTTCAGGACATCGCTGGACAAGACCGCCTCCCACTGGGCCTGGTCGCGAAACAGGAACGGCATGTCCATCAGCGGGATGGACGGCGCGAAAGTCGCCATGTTCGACGGCGCCATGATCGTGTAGTCGATCGCGACACCCTGCTGCAGGAACGTCACGTAGTCGGCTTCGACCCCCAGTTCGCCGTTCAGGCGCAGGTCGAATGTGACGTCGCCGTCATATTTTTCGTTCACCAGTTCGGCAAAACGGCGCATCGTCTTGGTGAAAGCATGGTTCTCATCGAACATGCTGGCACCGCGCAGCGTGATCTCCTGCGCGCTGGCGGCCGAAACCGTGGCCACGAATGCACAGGCAAGGCCGACGCCACGCAGCAGCGTTCCGGCGGAAAAGTGGTTTGTCATGTGTTCCTCCTCGAAAATTCCGGGGCGCGAGTCCGTTGGCCCGGCGCGGCAGGTCGAAGCTTCAGTCAGGGCTGAACGGATCGACCAGACTGCCGTATTGATTCGGACTCCCCCTCCCCATCTTTGCACTAGCATGTTGTCTTCTAGTATACCAGATCAATCTTGCCGAATGGTCCTGCTGATCGACGGGTCGGGACGTTGATTGTGCAACGCCCTTCAGCCCCCTTGCCAAAAGCGGAAGGATGGGACGATCGGGCCTGACGGCTGCGGCAAAGCCTGTTGCCCGACCCTGTCTCCGCGACGGTCCGGCACATGGGCGCGGCCCGTCCCTGCCTCAGGAGAACAGCATCCCGCCATTGATGTCGACATTGGCTCCGGTGATGAAACCGGCTTCGTCACTGACCAGGAAATACACCAGATTGGCGACATCTTCCGATGTCCCCTGGCGCCTGACCGGCGATGCCGCCTCGACGTTGCGACGCACCTCGTCCTTGGTGTGGATGTTGTGAAAATCGGTGTCGATCATGCCGGGGCAAAGCGCATTGACGCGAATCTTCGGACCAAGTTCCTTGGCAAGACCGCGCGTCATCGTCATCACCGCGCCCTTCGACGCGCCATAGGCCACCGAACCCGGCCCGCCGCCGTCGCGCCCGGCCTGGCTTGCAAGGTTGACGATCGAACCGGATTTCAGGTGCGGCAGGCAGGACTTGATCATCAGGAATGTGCTCGTCACATTCAGGTCCATGACTGCCTGCCAATGCTCCAGCGACATTTCCGGAATGGTCTTGCGCGCGATCAGACCGCCGGTGTTGTTGACCAGGATGTCGATGCCGCCAAATTCTTCCAGGGTTCGCTTCACCAGCGCATCCGCGCCGTCCCGGGTGGTCAGGTCGCCGCAAAGCGCGAAAGCCTTGCCGCCCCTGGAACGAATTTCTTCGACCGCGCTGTCCGCCCCGGCGCTGCTGGAGAAGTAGTTGATTGCGACCATCGCGCCTTCTTCGGCAAGACGCATGGCGCAAGCGCGCCCGATGTCGCGACCTCCGCCGGTCACGATAGCGGTTTTTCCCTTGAGCGTCATGTCTGGTCCTTCTCTTACGTTTCTGTCTGTCTGTCCGGGCGGCAACACGCCGCCGGGTCAGGCCGTTGGCCGATCCTCGCAGTCAGGACTTTGAAATACCGCGATCCGCGCCCGGACATCAGCTTCCTCCCCCTGTGCGACGCCTCCATCTGTCGCCTGTGAACCGGCAAGCCGATTCGCTGTCGTGTCTTTCTGGTATACTAGTAATCTTTGTGGTATACTAGATGAGAGTAAGGTAGGGTCATTCGACGGGTGGAACCCTTGAAAAACAAGGCAACAGCCCGATGGGTCATCGAGTTCGCCGACGAAGTTGGCGTTTACCCATGGACGCCACCAACCCGATGGTGTGCCTTCGCGTCGAGGCTTCGAATGAACACAGGATGGAGATGAGGCGATGGTGCAGCCAAGCCATTTGAGTGAGCGGCGGACAAGCGTCGATGACATTTTCGACTATCTCCACGACGAAATCCTGTCGTTGCGCCTGCGGCCCGGTGACAAGATCTCCGAGGCAGAGATCGCGTCGCGATTTGGCGTCTCGCGTCAGCCCGTGCGCGATGCATTCAGCCGTCTCGCGAACCTTGATCTTCTTTTGATCCGCCCGCAGCGGGCAACGGAAGTCAGGCGATTTTCGTCCCGAGAGATCGAGAAATCGCGTTTCATCCGCGCGGCGGTCGAAAAGGAAGTCCTGCGACGGGCGGCACAACATTGCGAAGCCGAGGGTGCCGCGCAGCTCGACGCAGCGCTTGCCAGCCAGGAAAAGGCGATCCGGGACAGCGACGTCGAGGGTTTCGGCGCGCTCGACTATGAATTTCACAAGACGCTTTGCGCCATCGGCCGGGCAGACTTCGCCTTCGATGTCATCATGAGCGAGAAATCCAAGGTGGATCGGCTGTGTACGTTGGGCCTTTCGAAAGAGGATCGCATGCCCCATCTGGTGGCGGATCACCGCGGCATCGCAGAGGCGGTCAAGAACCATGATGCCGAAAAGGCCGTCGAGATCGGCGTGCTGCACCTGTCGCGGCTGGACGACACGATCGCGCGGATCTCGGCAACCAACGCGAATTACTTCGAGCCGGAAGAAACCTGAAATTGCTCTGACCTGCCGGGGACGAATTCGGTCCGGAAGACCCAGGAAAAAACCGGCCCATGACGGGGCCGGTCAAGTTGCGCGTGCAGGGGACAGATTCGGCGCACAGGCGCGGCGCCGTCGCAACGCGGGGCAGAAACGGAAATCAGGCTTGCAGGATCGCGGGCAGCCACAGCACGATGCCCGTGGTGACGGACAGGGCGACAACGCCAAGAAGATCGGACAGAAACTCGCGGGTCATGGACAACTCCTCTCTGTTGCTTCTTTGTTCTCATATTGAAGCCGTCGTGTAAAGAACTTTTTAAGAACATTTCAGGAATTTCTAACCGATCGCGATCAGCCGGATCGATTCTTCCTGGCTCATCAGCCACATCAGCATCCGGATCGCGCGGCCGCGCGGACTGTCGAGACCGGGGTCGCGTTCAAGCGTTGCCCGGGCATCCTGTCGCGCCACCGCCATCAACCCGGCCTGATGTTCCAGATCGGCAATGCGGAAACGCGGCAGACCGGATTGCGCGGTGCCGATCACATCGCCCGCGCCCCGCATTTCCAGATCCACCTCGGCGATGCGGAATCCGTCCTCGGTATCGCGCAGGGTGGTCAGACGCCGGGCGCCGGTCTCGTTCAGGGGCGCGTGATAGATCAGCAGGCAGGTCGAGGCCCCCTGCCCGCGCCCGACGCGCCCGCGCAATTGGTGCAGTTGCGCCAGTCCAAAGCTTTCGGCGCGCTCGATCACCATGATCGTGGCCTCCGGCACATCCACGCCGACCTCGATCACGGTTGTGGCGACCAGGATCCGCGCCCGCCCGGCGGCGAAATCCGCCATCGCGGCATCGCGCTGATCGCCCGGCATCTGCCCGTGGACCAGCCGCACCTGATCGCCGAACTGCGTTCGAAGCGACTGAAACCGCGCCTCGGCCGCCGTCAGATCGCTGACCTCGCTTTCATCCACCAGCGGGCAGACCCAATAGGCGCGCGCGCCCTGTTCCAAAGCCTTTCGCAGGCGTGCCGTCACCTCGTCCAACCGCTGGTCACCGATCATCACGGTCGTGATCGGCTGGCGTCCCGGCGGCTTTTCATCCAGCACCGACAGATCCAGATCGCCATATTGCGACAAAGCCAGCGAACGCGGAATCGGTGTTGCGGTCATGATCAGCATGTCGGGCGGCGCTTCGCCCTTGGCGGAAAGCTGCAACCTCTGGGCCACGCCGAAACGGTGCTGTTCGTCGATGATGGCCAGCCGCAGGTCGTGAAAATGCACATCCTTCTGAAAGACCGCATGGGTGCCCACAAGAATGTCGATCTGCCCCTGGCCCAGATCGTCCAGCAACTGCGCCCGCAATTCTCCCTTGTCGCGGCCGGTCAGGGCGGCCAGCCGCACCCCGGCCGCGCGCGCCAGCGGTTCCAGAGCGCGGGCGTGCTGGCGGGCGAGAATCTCGGTCGGGGCCATCAGCACGGCCTGCCCGCCCGCCTCGACCGCGATCAGGGCGGACAGGATCGCGACCAGCGTCTTGCCTGCGCCGACATCGCCCTGCAGCAGCCGGTTCATGCGCCGGTCCGACGCCATGTCTGCGGCAATCTCGTCCACGGCACGGATCTGGGCACCGGTCGGCGGCCAGGGCAGGTTGGCCAGCACCGCGCCCCGCAGGCGACCGTCGCCCACGCTGGCCCGGCCCTTCAGCCGCCGCTTTTCGCGCCGGACCAGCGCCAGGGTCATCTGATGGGCGAAGAATTCGTCATAGGCCAGCCGCGCGCGCGCCGGATCGTCGGGCGACAGATCGCGCATATGCGCCGGCGCATGGGCCCGTTTCAGCGCCTCTGATAAGCCGGGCCAGCCGCGCCGCGCCAGGACCTGCGGATCGATCCATTCCTCAAGCTGCGGCAGGCGGATCATCGCGCCCTCGACCGCTTTGGCCATCATCTTCTGGGTCAGGCCGGCAGACAGCGGATAGACCGCCTCGAAGTCGGGCGGCGGCGGATGATCCTCGGTCAGAATGTGGTCGGGATGAACCATCTGGGCCAGGCCGTCGAACAATTCCAGCTTGCCGCTGATCATGCGGCGCGCGCCGGTCGGCAACCGGCTTTCGATCCATTCGCGTCGCGGATGGAAAAAGACCAGCGTCAGATCGCCCACGCCGTCACTGCAATGAACCCGCCACGGGCGCCCGCGCACGGTGGGCGGGTGGTGGCGGCCGATCGTCACGGTGACGGTGACGATCTCGGGCGGGCGCGCATCCGCCAGCCGGTCGATGCGGCGGCGGGTGACGCCGCTGTGAGGCAACGTCAGGATCAGGTCGCGCGGCCGCTCGATCCCCATCTGTTCAAGTCCCGCCCGGCCTTTCGGGCCGATGCCCGGCAACGTGTCGATGGCCGCGAACAGCGGAAACAGTGCCGGCGGGCGGCCCCCGGGCTGGCTCATCCCGCCCCCGCGATGCGCAGCCATTCATCCTCGTCGATGACCTTCACGCCCAGTTCGGCGGCTTTTGTTGCCTTGGAGCCCGCACCGGGACCGGCAATCAGCAGATCGGTCCTGGCGCTGACCGAGCCTGCGACCTTGGCGCCCATCGCCTCGGCCCGGGCCTTGGCCTCGGCGCGTGTCATCCGTTCCAGCGTGCCGGTGAAGACCAGGGTCTTGCCGCTGACCGGACTGCCTTCGTCGACTTCCGTATCGTCGGGCTTCACCTTCAGTTGCGCGATCAACCGGTTGATGCTCGCGCGTTCGGCGTCCTGCCGGAAGGTCGTGACCAGCGATTGCACCAGAACCGACCCTATGCCGTCGATGCCGGTCAGTTTTGCCCAGTTGGGACTGCGGTCCATCGCCGCCTTGCGGGCCTTGTCATCGGGGGCCGCGAAGGCGGGTTCCTGCGCCGCGCCGTCGATCGCCGAAACCAGCCGGCCCCAGGTGCCGAAATGGCGCGCAAGCGTGGCCGAGGCGACCTCGCCCACATGCCGGACGCCAAGAGCGAATATAAGCCTTTTCAATGCGATGTCGCGACGATCCTCGATAGCGGCGAACAGCTTTTCGACCGATCTGTCGCCAAACCCTTCGCGGTTCTTCAGCTTCGACAGGTTCCGGGCGTCGCGGGCGGCCAGGGTAAAGATATCGGCGGGTTCGCGGATCGGCAGGGCATCATCGGCGAAGAACATCTCGATCTGTTTGGCGCCCAGCCCGTCGATGTCGAAGGCGGCGCGGCCGACGAAATGTTTCAGCTTCTCGACCGCCTGGGCCGGGCAGATCAGTCCGCCCGTGCAGCGGCGCACCGAATCGCCCGGCTCGCGGATCGCATCCGATCCGCATTCCGGGCAAAGCGACGGAAATTCATAGGGCGCGCTGCCCTTGGGCCGGCGCGACAGATCCACATCGGCGATCTTCGGAATCACGTCGCCCGCGCGATAGACCTTGACCCAATCGCCCTCGCGAATGTCGCGCCCCTCGCGGATCGGCGCGCCGCTGCTGTCGCGCCCGGCGATGTAATCCTCGTTGTGCAGGGTCGCGTTCGAGACGACGACCCCGCCGACCGTCACCGGCTCGAGCCGCGCGACGGGGGACAGGGCGCCGGTGCGGCCGACCTGAATCTCGATGCGATCAAGGCGAGTCCAGGCGGTTTCGGCAGGGAATTTGTGCGCCAGAGCCCATCGCGGCGTGGTCGAACGAAAACCCAGCCGGGCCTGATAGGCCAGGTCGTTCACCTTGTAGACCACCCCATCGATGTCATATCCCAGTGTCGCGCGCTGTTGTTCGATCCGCGACCAGACGGCGATCATGGACTCGAGATCGTCGCACAGCGTCATCAGCGGGTTGGTCTGAAAGCCCAGTCCCGCCAGCCGGCCCACCGCATCCATCTGGCTGTCGGCCAGAGGCGCCGAGACCGCGCCCCAGCCATAGGCAAAGTAGCGCAGCGGTCGCGACGCTGTCACAGCCGGATCGATCTGGCGCAAAGAGCCGGCAGCAGCATTGCGCGGATTGGCGAAGACGCGGCCGCCGTCCTGAGCGTTCAGACGGGCGAAATCCGCGTGACTCATGTAGACCTCGCCGCGGACCTCCAGGATCTCGGGCGCGCCTTTCAGGATTGTGGGAATGTCCGAAATCGTCCGGGCATTGGCGGTGACGTTCTCGCCGACGGCGCCGTCGCCGCGCGTGGCGGCCTGGACCAGGCGGCCCCTTTCATAGCGCAGCGACAGCGACAATCCGTCGATCTTGGGTTCCGCGGCGATCTTCAGCGGCGCTTCCTCGGACAGGTTCAGAAAGCCGCGGATTCGGGCCACGAAATCGGCGACCTCGGCCCTTGAGAAGGCATTGGCCAGCGACATCATCCGCTGGGCATGGACAACCTTGCCGAATCCCTCGGCCGGTTTCGCGCCGACCTTGCCGGTCGGACTGTCAGGATGGGCGAGATCCGGAAAAGCCTGTTCCAGCGCGGCCAGCCGCTGTTTCAGCGAATCGTAATCCGCGTCGGAGATCCGCGGCGCATCCCTGGTATGATAGTCTTCGTTCGCCCGCGCGATCCGAGCCGAGAGATCGGCGATCTCGTCAGCCGCCTGCTGCTGGTCAAGTTCGACGATCCGGCTTCGCGGCGATCGCGTCCGGACATGCTTGGAATCGCTTTCTTCCGTCATGCATCGCACCTGCCTGAAGGGGGATCAATGTGCTGTCCGCCCCTTCTATACGACGCCAGGGCGGCTGCTAAAAGCCGCGGTCGTCGCTGCCGTCGGCAGGAAGACGAGACAGCCGGGCCGCCGCCGCGACCCGGCTGTCTCTTGGCTGATCCGTCATTCAGGCGCCGATCGCCAGCCGCTCTTCGTTGGCGGGACCGGGATCGCGCAGCACATAGCCGCGCCCCCAGACCGTCTCGATGTGATTTTCGCCGCCCAGTGCCTCGGACAGTTTCTTGCGCAACTTGCAAATGAAGACGTCGATGATCTTCAGTTCGGGCTCGTCCATGCCGCCATAGAGATGGTTCAGGAACATTTCCTTGGTCAGCGTCGTGCCCTTTCGCAGGCTCAGCAGTTCGAGGATCTGGTATTCCTTGCCGGTCAGGTTGACCGAGCGGCCCCTGACCTCGACCGAGCGCGCGTCCAGATTGACCACGATCTCGCCGGTCTGGATGATCGCCTGGCTATGACCCTTGGAGCGGCGGATGATCGCCTGGATACGGGCCTGCAATTCCTCGCGGTTGAAGGGCTTCGTCATGTAGTCGTCGGCGCCGAAGCCAAAGCCGCGCAGCTTGCTTTCGGTGTCGTCGGACCCGGTCAGGATCAGGATCGGCGTGTCGATCCGCGCCAGCCGCAGATGACGCAGAACCTCCATCCCGTGCATGTCCGGCAGATCCAGATCCAGCAGGATCAGGTCATAGTCGTAAAGCTTGGCCAGATCGATGCCTTCCTCACCCATATCGGTGCGGAACACGTTGAAGCTGGCCGCCGTCAGCATCAGTTCGATCGCCTTCGCGGTGTTGGGATCGTCCTCTACCAGTAGAATGCGCATGGCCTGAATTGTCCCCGATTGTTCTTGGTCCCTGGCCGACCATCCGGCGACAAGGTTAATATCCCGTTACTTAAACCCAGAAAAACGCATGACGCAACCTAAGGTTGTCTAAAGCGCTGCAAGGCAGTGACTTTCAGCGCGGCGCGGCCGTGGGTTTCAACCGCCTTGCGCCAGGCCTCGAATTCTTCTTCGGACAGGCCATAGCGGCGCAATGCATCCTCGCGCGTGATCAGGCCATGGCGCACGGCTGCAACGACGGTTTCCTTGCGGCTGGCGACCCAGCGGGTTTCGGGCGGCGGCAGATCCGCCACCGTCAGGATGGCGCCATCCGGCAATGTCACGGTGCGGGGGCCTTCGGTCTTTTTCACGAACATTCCACGGTCCTTAAATCGCGTCTGCCAACCATGATCCAAAGATTTTAAGCCACGGTTATTCCGCGGCGGCATTTCCTCGGGGTTCGCCTTGAGAATGCGGGGCATTTGCCTATATTTCGATGCAATCCGATATCCGGGATCATGCCATGACCGCCACCGACCTTGCCCCCGCACCTGCGCGGGCGTCAGACCTGAACAGCCTTGGCTTCGCCAAGCCCGCCGCACAGACGCGGGTGGTCGTGGCCATGTCGGGCGGCGTTGACAGTTCGGTCGTCGCGGCAAAGCTGAAATCCGAAGGCTACGATGTCATCGGCGTGACGCTGCAGCTTTACGATCACGGCGCGGCGCTGGCCAAGAAGGGTGCGTGCTGCGCGGGCCAGGACATCCACGATGCCCGCCGCGTGGCGGAACGGATGGGCTTTCCGCATTACGTGCTGGACTACGAGAACAGGTTCCGCGAATCGGTCATCGACGAATTCGCGGACGCCTATCTGGGCGGCGCGACGCCCGTGCCCTGCATCCGCTGCAACGAGCGGGTGAAATTCCGCGATCTGCTGGACACCGCCCGCGATCTGGACGCCGATTGCATGGCGACCGGCCACTACATCCAGCGCAAGCACGGCGCCGGCCGGGCCGAACTGCACATGGCCGCCGATATAAACCGCGATCAAAGCTATTTCCTGTTCTCGACCACGCAAGAGCAGCTTGATTTCCTTCGTTTTCCGCTGGGCCATCTGGAAAGCAAGGCGGAAACGCGCGCGCTGGCCGCCCGGTTCGGGCTGTCGGTCGCGGACAAGCCCGATTCGCAGGACATCTGCTTCGTTCCGAACGGCGACTATGCCGCGGTCATCGAAAAGCTGCGCCCCGGCGCGGCCGATCCGGGCGAGATCGTGGACATGGAAGGCACGGTTCTCGGCCGTCATCGCGGCGTGATCCATTACACGATCGGCCAGAGGCGCGGCCTTGGCATCGGTGGACTGGACGATCCACTCTATGTCGTGCGGCTGGAGCCCGAGACGCGGCGTGTCGTTGTCGGCCCGAAATCGGCGCTGGCCACCCGCATCGTGCCCGTCAGCGAGGTCAACTGGCTGGGCGATCAGCCCTTCACGGGCGAGATCCCGGTCATGGTGCGCATCCGGTCGACCCGGCCGCCGCGGCCGGCGATCCTGCGCCCGCGCGACGCCACCCGGGCCGAGGTCGAATTGCTGGATGCCGAGGAGGGCGTCAGCCCCGGACAGGCCTGCGTCTTCTATGCCCCCGACAGCACCCGCGTTCTGGGCGGCGGCTGGATCACGCTGCGGCGGCGGAAAGCTGCCTGATCCGCGCGACCATCGCCCGCAATCCGTTCGAGCGCTGCGAGGACAGATGCTCGTCCAGCCCCAGCCGGCCCAGTTCGGCCTGCGCGTCGATGGCGTCGATCTCGTTCACCGGAACCCCGGCATAAAGCGCGTGCAGCACTGCGATCAGCCCGCGCACGATCAGCGCGTCGCTGTCGCCCTGAAAGTCAAAGCGTCCGCCCTTGATCATCGGCATGATCCAGACCTGGCTGGCGCAGCCCTCGACCTTGGTCGCGGGCACCTGCAGCGCCGGGTCCATCGGCGGCATCGCCTTGCCCAATTCGATGACATGGCGATAGCGATCTTCCCAATCGTCGAGAAAGTCGAAGGTCTCGGCGATCTCTTCAAAGGCGGCGGTGGCCATGATGCGATCCTTTCGGCTGGCAATGCCGGGGTTAGCGCGCGCGGGCGGCAAGGTCAAAGAGGCTTTCATCGCGGTTTGCTTTCGCCTAGGATTTTGGCAAAGTGACATCGCCCGAGGGACCGCCATGACAAGATTGTCCGCCACGCTGCTGATCCCGGCCCTGTTTCTTTCTGGCTGCGGCGGCCGTTTCAGCTACAGCGGGCTGAACCCCTTCGGCTGGTTTTCGGGCGGCGGCAGCCGCCAGGCCGCCACGCTGGCTCCCGAGGGCGGATACGGGCAGAACGCCGATCAGCGGCCAGGCATTGCGCAGATCCTGTCGGCGGGCTGGCAGCCCCTGAACGAAGGGCGGCTGCTTGTCGTCACCGGCATGGCGCCGAGCAAGGGCTATTCCCAGGTCGCGCTGATCACCGCCCGTCCGCAGCCCTCGGGCCGAGCCGCGCCGGACGAAGATGGCATTCTTCGCCTGCGTCTCGTGGGCGTGCCTCCGCTTCCGGACAGCGCGCAGGCGACGATGGCGGCCGCTCCGGCGACCGACACCATCACCGCCGGACTCGCGCTGTCGAACATCCAGCTTGCCCGGATCCGCGCGGTCGAGATCTCCGGCGCGACGAATGTCGTCCGGCTGAACCGCTAAGGCCGGTTGATCCCGCGCGCGCGGCAGTCTAATCCGCGCGGATCGGAAGCGTGGCCGAGTGGTTTAAGGCTCTGGTCTTGAAAACCAGCGTGCGGGAAACCGCACCGTGGGTTCGAATCCCACCGCTTCCGCCACTTTAGCAAAGATGCCGGACACCCATCGCCGATATCATGCCCGCCGACGGAGCGCGGCGGGCATGAACGGCCTGTCGGGGAAAAGACAGGCTGCGGGGTTCGGCGCGGTCAGGCGTCGAGCTTCTCGACCTTGGGCGCCGATTTGGCGATCTCGATCCGGCGCGGTTTCAGCGCCTCGGGCACTTCCCGGACCAAATCGATATGCAGCATTCCGTCGGCATGGCTGGCGCCATCGACACGGACGTGATCGGCCAGGGTGAACTTGCGCTCGAACGCGCGGGTCGCGATGCCGCGGTGCAGATAGGACCGGCCGTCATCCTCTTCGGCCTTCCGGGCCGAGACGATCACGGCGCCGTCACGAACCTCGACCGACAGATCATCGGCGGCAAAACCCGCCACAGCGATCGAGATTCGATAGGCATCCTCGCCGGTCTTCTCGATGTTGTAGGGCGGATAGGTCGGGGCCGCGACATCGGCGGACAGGGTTCGATCCATCACGTCCGCCAGACGGTCAAAGCCGACCGAGGCACGATAGAGCGGGGTCAGATCAAAATTGCGCATGGGTTACATCCTTTCATAAGCGATGCGGTCTAAGGCCCCCCGGTTTCCGGGCGGGCGTCCTGCCGGCGCCATTCAAGGCCGCCGGACAGAATAGATCTAGGGAACCGAAAGCAGCCTTCAAGACCCGGCGCAACCGATCGTGAAGGCCCGCGCCCGCCGCCGTTTGCCGGGTGCTGTCGCCGCCTGCGCCGACCTGCCGGATACCGCATCGGCGCGGCGTGCGAACAGGGCTTTCAAGGCGCGACCCGGCAGCCTAAACCAGGCTCATGCAGTTCGACATGACCTTCGCCACGCGTTTCGATCCCGCCGATCTGGCGGCGGTGCTGGCTCTGTTCGCCGCCTGGTGGGGCATCGGCTGGATGACCGAGCGACCGCCGGCCGGCAAGCCCTCGGTCTCGGTGCTGATGACGCGGTTCCGGCGCGAATGGATGCTGCACTTCCTGACCAGGGAACCACGCATCTTCGACGGCAATATCCTGGCCAGCCTGCGCGAGGGCACGGCCTTCTTCGCATCCGCCTGCATGATCGCGACCGGTGGAATCCTGGCGCTGATCGGCAATACCGACCCGTTGCGCGGTCTGGCCCGCGAATTCGATCTGGATCGCGGCCTGACCATCCTGTGGGAGGTCAAGCTGCTGGTGACGATGTTCTTCGTCGTCAACGCCTTCCTGAAATTCGTCTGGGCGCACCGGCTGTTCGGCTATTGCGCGATCATGATGGCAGCGGTGCCCAACGATCCGGCCGATCCGGCGGCGCGGGATCGCGCCATGCAGGCGGCGGACCTGAACATCACCGCCGCCCGCAGCTTCAATGCCGGGCTGCGCAGCGTCTATTTCGCCCTCGGCTCACTGAGCTGGCTGGCCGGGCCCTGGGCGCTGCTGGCCGGCGTGGCGGTCGTGCTGTTCGTGACCTGGCGGCGCGAATTCGCCTCGACCTCGCGGCAGGTCATCCTGCGCAATCTGCCACCGCCGCGGAGACCCGGTCCTGTCGCAAAGCCAGCATCAGAACCACCGCACCCGCAGCCGTAAGCGCGATTCCCACCAGACCGGGCGCGCGCCAGCCCCATCCTGCGGTCAGCGCCAGACCGGCCAGGAAAGGCCCAAGCGCGTTGGCCGCGTTGAACGCCGCGTGGTTCATCGCCGCGGCCATGTTCTGCGCCCGGCCCGCCACGTCCATCAGCCGCGTCTGCAGCGGGATCACCAGTCCCGCCCCCGCCGCCAGCAGAAAGCTGGAAACGACCATCAGCACCCAGTTTCCCACGGCCAGCGCGGCGAAGCCCTGCGTCACCGCCATCGCGGCAAGGCTGACATAGGCGGCGCGGGCCGTGCCCAGCCGCTCGGTCACGCGCCCGGCGAACCACGTGCCCAGTGTCCCGCCCAGGCCGAAGACCGCCAGCGCCAGCGGGATGGCCCAGCCCGGACCGTCGCTGGTGGCAAGGATCGCGGCCGTCAGGTAGGAATAGACCGCAAACAGCCCGCCAAAGCCGATCGCGCCCACGGCGAGGGTCCACAGCACGCGCGGATTGCGCAGGGCCTGCAATTCGTCCAGCGGGCGGGCATCGGGATCGCCGCCGACGCGCGGCGCCAGTCTGAGGATCGCCCAGGCCGAGATCAGCGCGATCAGGCCCGGCAGCGCAAAACCCCATCGCCAGCCGATCCCCTGCCCCATCGCGCCGGCCAGGGGAACGCCAAAGATATTCGCGATCGTCAGGCCCATCAACACCTGCGCAGCCCCTCGCGCGCGTTGTCCGGCCGGCAAGGCATCGGCGGCATAAAGCATCGCGACGCCCAGGAATCCGCCATGCGGCAGACCGGCCAGAAACCGCATCACGGTCAGCGCCGCCAGCCCCGGCAGTGCCGCGGCCAGAAGGTTCATGATCCCGTAAAAGGCGATCAGCGCCGCCAGATAGCGCCGGCGCGGCAGTTTGGCGCCCATCATCGAGGTCAGCGGCGCGCCGATCACGACGCCAAGCGCATAGGCGCTGATGACATGGCCCGCCTGCGGGTCGGTAATGCCCAGATCGGCAGCGAAATAGGGCAAAAGCCCCATCGCGGCGAATTCGGACGTGCCGATGGCAAAGGCGCCGATGGCCAGCGCCAGAATCGCGTTCCGGAATTCTCGGTTCTCGGGCATCATTGTCTCTCGCACATGTCGGAGCCAAGATCATGCTGCGGCGCAGCATTGACAACCCCCTGTTCCTGCAAGCCGGGTTGCACGATGTGCAAGGCTAAAGCCTGCCGCGCCACACCAGAAGCCAGACGATCGCCGCGCCCAGAACCAGCAGTCCGAAGGCGACCGAGGCCGCAAAGCTGATCGCGCGGCCCTGCCAACGGTTGAACTGGCCCAGAGGCTGCAAGTGGGCGATCAACAAGTCGCGGTCGCGGCTGAGCCCGGCCAGATCCATCTGCCGGGCGACCTTGGGCTGACGCGCCAGCGTTTCGGCGCGCGCCAGCCGGGCGCCGGCCTTGCGCAGCCTTCGCGGCAGGGCGCCGCCGCGGCGGCGCAGCATGATCCGCAGCGGTGGCCGTTCGCCCCGCCTGGCGCCACCGAACCGCGCCGCGATCATGTGCGAAACCTCTGCAGCCATGTCGCCGATCTCTTCGAAACTCTGCGCATCCCGTGCCATGGCCACAGGCTACGCGGGATGGCGGGCGGGCGCCAGACGCCGTAGGCTGCCGACATGAAGCTGAATCACGTCTCGATCGGGCCCGAAGGCGGGCTTCCCATCCTTCTGGTTCACGGCCTGTTTGGTCAGGGCCGCAATCTGGGCGCTCTGGCCCGGCGGCTGGCCGAATCGCGACGGGTGGTGACGGCGGACCTGCGCAATCACGGCGACAGCCCGCAAGATCCCGATCACAGCTATGCGGCGATGGCAGGCGATCTGGCGGAGTTGATCGGAATTCTCGGCGGGCGCGCCGATCTGGTCGGTCATTCGATGGGCGGCAAGGCGTCGATGGCGCTGGCGCTGACGCGGCCGCGGATGGTGCGCAAGCTGGCGGTGATGGACATCGCTCCCATCGCCTATCGCCACGACCAGAGCCACCATATCGACGCCATGGAATCCCTGGACCTGCGCAATCTGAGACGCCGCAGCGACGCCGACCGGCTTCTGGCCGCGCTGGTAGACGAGCCGGGCACCCGCGCCTTTCTGCTGCAATCGCTGGATCTGAAGGCCGATCCGCCGGCATGGCGGCTGAACCTGCCTGCGCTGCGCGCGGCGATGGCCGACCTGGTGGGCTGGCCGGAGGACCTGCCGCAGGGGACCTTCGACGGGCCGGTCCTCGAAATCGCGGGGGCGCGGTCGGATTACCTCAGCAAGGCGGGGCAGAAGGCGCTGCGCGCCAGCTTTCCCCAGGCCCGCGTGGTCAAGGTCAAGGACGCAGGCCATTGGCTGCACGCCGACGCGCCCGATGCGGTGGCAGCGATCCTGTCCCAGTTTCTGGGAGCGGCCGAGATCTCCGAGACATAATCCGCACACCGACGCGGATTCCGGCGAGTTGGAGGGATTCGCGACCGTTGTCGTCGCGCGGGTCACGGCGCGGGGCAAGAACCTCGGTGGCCTGGAGATCTCTGAACGGGCACCCAGGGCCAAGGCGGTTTAGATTGACGCCAGGTTTCCGGCTCGGCCGCACACTGGAAGCCCGGATCCGCCGTCGCCCCTGAGAATGTGGATCCGGCCGGCGCCGGCGCGAAAAACCACCCTGCCCGCAGACCCGCGCAGCAGCCTGCCAGAGCCCTGCACGGGATGGAACGGCTTGCAGTCATCGGGGCGCCTTCATATCTGGGTCCGGACAGAAGACGGAGACTTCCGATGGCGGATGAGACATTTCCCGGCTGGCACGGCACCACCATCCTTGCGGTGCGGCGCGGCGGCAGGGTCGTGGTCGCGGGCGACGGTCAGGTCAGCGTGGGCCAGACGGTGATGAAAGGCAGCGCGCGCAAGGTGCGGCGGCTGGCGCCGGGCGGGCGCGACGTCGTGGCGGGCTTTGCCGGTTCGACCGCCGACGCCTTCACCCTGCTGGAACGGCTGGAGAAGAAGCTGGAATCCGCGCCCGGACAATTGCAACGCGCCTGCGTGGACCTGGCCAAGGATTGGCGCACCGACAAGTACCTGCGCAATCTCGAGGCGATGCTGATCGTGACCGATGGCGACCAGATCTATGTCGTCACCGGCGCGGGCGATGTGCTGGAACCCGAACATGACGTGGCCGCCATCGGATCGGGCGGCAACTTCGCGCTGGCAGCGGCGCGGGGGCTGATGGAAACCGATCTCGATGCCGAGGCAGTCGCCCGCAAGGCGATGGCGATTGCGGCCGATATCTGCGTCTATACAAACGGAAACCTTACCGTCGAATTCCTGGAAGGGTAAGGCGGCGGCGCCCCATCGGCCCGTGTCGGGCCTCATCCCCGGGATATCTGACGACCAAAGCAGGCATGACATGACCGACCTGACACCGCGCGAGATCGTATCCGAGCTGGATCGCTTCATCATCGGACAGAAGGAGGCCAAGCGCGCCGTCTCTGTCGCGCTGCGCAACCGCTGGCGGCGCAAACAGCTGGGCGACGACCTGCGTGACGAGGTCTATCCCAAGAACATCCTGATGATCGGCCCCACCGGCGTCGGCAAGACCGAGATCAGCCGGCGGCTGGCCCGACTGGCCAATGCGCCCTTCATCAAGGTCGAGGCAACCAAGTTCACCGAAGTCGGCTATGTCGGTCGCGATGTGGAACAGATCGTCCGCGATCTGGCCGACGCGGCCATGATCGACACCCGCGAGCGGATGCGCGACGAGGTGAAGGCCAAGGCTCATGCCCTTGCCGAGGAGCGGGTGGTCGAGGCTTTGGCCGGCGAAAGCGCGCGCGACGGCACCCGGCAGATGTTTCGCGACAAGCTGAAACGCGGCGAACTGGACGACACCATGATCGAACTGGAATTGCAGGACAATTCCAACCCCCTGGGTGGCATGGAAATGCCCGGCCAACCGGGTCAGCCGCTGGGCGGAATGATGGATCTGTCCGGGCTGATGAAGGCGTTTGGCGGGCGCCGGGTTCGGCGCAGGGTGACGGTCGCGGAAAGTTATGAATTGCTGATCGCGGAAGAGGCGGACAAGCTGCTCGATGACGATGTGGTCAAGGCCGCCGCGCTGGAATCGGTGCAGGAAAACGGCATCGTCTTCATCGACGAGATCGACAAGGTCTGCGCGCGGGCGGATGCGCGCGGCGGCGATGTCAGCCGCGAGGGCGTGCAGCGCGACCTGCTGCCGCTGATCGAGGGCACGACCGTCAGCACGAAATACGGCGCGGTCAGGACCGATCATATCCTGTTCATCGCCTCGGGCGCGTTCCACGTGGCCAAACCCAGCGACCTGCTGCCCGAATTGCAGGGCCGCCTGCCGATCCGGGTCGAGTTGCGGGCGCTGACGGAAGAGGATTTCATCCGGATCCTGACCGAAACCGACAACGCGCTGACGCGGCAGTACACCGCCCTGATGGCCACCGAGGGCGTCGATGTGACCTTTGCCGATAACGGCATCGCGGCTCTTGCCCGGATCGCGGCCGAGGTGAACAGCGCGGTCGAGAATATCGGCGCGCGGCGTCTTTACACGGTGATCGAACGGGTCTTCGAGGATCTGTCATTCGAGGCGCCGGACCAGAAGGGTCAGTCCGTCAGCGTGGATGCCGACTACGTCGAGAAGCGTCTGGGCGATCTGTCCCGGTCGACCGATCTGTCGCGCTACGTCCTGTAGGGAACCCCGCGGCGGCCGGCGGGGTTGGCCATCAGGCAACAGGAGAAACAGCCATGGAATATCTGTTCGGCATTGTCATTCTGGTTCTGGATATCTGGGCAATCGCGCAGGTGATCAATACCAATGAAGGCACCGGCACCAAGTTGCTGTGGATCCTGCTGATCGCGATCCTGCCCATCCTGGGTCTGATCATCTGGTATTTCGCCGGTCCGAAATCGAATCTGAAGATCTGAGCCTTCGGTCACCTCGCCTTTCGGACAAGCAAGCTTGCCTTAGGCCGGCAAGCCGGGTGCCGGCCTGATCCTGCGCAATCGGGCGGCCGGCTAGCCGGGCTGGGGTTTTTCATAGTCGAACCGGCACCCGGCCGACCACGCTTTCCGGTCGTTGCCGTGGCTGGGGATGCCGCCAGCATCCTTCAGCATCCGCGCCATGTGCAGCAGGTTCCAGGTCATGATCGTGGTATTGCGCTGCGTGAACTCGTTGTCGAGCCCGGCGCCATCATCGCCATAGCTCGGGCCTGGGCCCGCCTCGCCGATCCATCCGCAATCGGCCTGCGGCGGAATCGCGTAACCCAGATGCGACAGGGAATAGAGCACGTTCATCGCCACATGCTTGATCCCGTCCTCGTTGCCGGTGACCACGACACCGCCGGTCTTGCCGTAGAAGATGGACTGGCCCTTGTCGTTCAACATCCCCGACATGGCATAGAGACGCTCGATCAGCAGCCGGCAGACCGAAGATTGCTCGCCCAGCCAGATCGGCGTGCCGACGACAAGGATGTCTGCGGCCTTCACCTTGGGCCACAGGTCGGGCCAGTCGTCGCGGTCCCATCCATGCTCGCGCATGTCGGGTTGCACGCCAAAGGCAATATCGTGCGCGGTCATGCGGATCTCGTCGACGGCGACGCCGCTCTTGCGCATGATCCTGGCCGAGCTGCCCATCAACAATGAGGTATGGGACGCCTGGTCGGGATGCTTCAGGGTGCAGTTGAAGAACACGGCGCGCAGATCGGAAAAATCGGTGTTTTTTTCGCCGCGATGGGCGGCTTGCTTCTCGCTCGGGTCCATGGGGTCCTCTTTTCTTTCATTTGCAGGACATCGGGCGCCTCTTCTCTGCCCGATTGCTTCGCGCCGAAGCGGGATCCGGCTACAGGCCGAAACAGGGTGTGATGTCCTCGTCCGATATATCGAACGCCTTGCTTGCCATTGCGGTTCTCTCGGCATGTCGTCGATCAGAGATGGACCCGGCGAAATCACCGCCAGACCGGACATCCGCCCCCCCCCGCCTTCCCACAACGACCGGTGAACTGTTTCAGCTTGGCGGCAAGGGGTGTTGTGCGGCTTGTTTGGCCGGCGATTGCCTTGCAGCCTGCTTTGCCTTCGCGCAAGCGCACCCCCTTCCTCACGGCAGAGGCGACTTGATCGAGACAGGCGCTCCGACCGGCGATTCCGTCCTGCCGGATAAAGAGGGGCCGATCGTCCTTTTCAGCGCGGGCGCAAGCGGCAGACCATACGGGGCGCGAGACGGCGCGTCCCATGACGCGCCTGAGTTCCGGGGACGATCGCTCCGGACGAATGTTTCACGAACGCTTCGATCCCGTGGGATGATGTCCGCCGCCGCTGCCGACATGTCACGATGCACGCGCTTTGCGGGACGAACGGAATGGCGCAGGCCGTGGCCTGAATCTCGGGTCAGGGTTCGGCCTGCCGACCGACAAGAGCGGTCCGCGCCTGTTCGCGCCGCCTCAGCAGACCAGATCGAATTGGGCCACCCCCGTGTCGCCAGGCAAACGGGTCCTGATGCTGTCTGCCAGCACGCGGCAGCCCGTGATCCGTTCCCCGGCCTCGGCCATCAGGGCGGGCACCCTGTCCCGCTGGGGGCGGGACAGGTATCCCATGCGGACGATTTCCACACGGTCGCCCTTGCGAAAGACGACGAAATCCAGTCCTTCCACCCTCACCGCCTGCCGCGTTCCGCCCATCATTCCGGGCGACGAGGTGGCGCAGGCCGACAGCAGTAGAAGCAAAAGCAAGCAGCGCATGACCGCTTGTCGCATCGCCGGGTTAACAAAGCGTTAAGACCCCTGCTGTTCCTCCAGCTTCTCGGCCAGCGATTCGGCGCGGGCGGCCAGCTCGGCCATGGCCTCTTTCAAATCCGAGGGGATCACCGGCACCTCGACACGGGCCGGGTTCGATTGCAGCCGGTTCAGATGGCGTTCGGCCTTTTCGGCGCGCTCCTCCATCACCGCGAAACGATCCGCCAACATCAGCCCGGCCAGCAGCAGCAGGCGCGGCTCGGGCATCCGGCCCGTCTGTTCCAGGATCTGCTGCGCCTCGGCATCGAGGATCGAGGCCGCACGTTGCAGCAGCCGCTCTTCGCCGTCCTGGGCGACCTGGCTGTATTCCTTGTGCCCGATGGTGAATGCGACCTCGGCCATTACCTGTTTCCCTCCTGAAAGCCATCGTCATCCGCGACCCCGCCATTCCCGGACCGTTCGTCGTGATCGCTGGGCAGGCCGTCTTTTCCGGTCTGCCGGGCTTCGGGCGCCTCGGGCACACCGGCTTCGTCCCCCGCGGCTTCCAGCGTCGGATCGACAATCTGTCCCGGTGCGGCGGGCACCTGATCCTCGGCCAGCAGGCGTTCCAGTTCGACCATGATATCGCCCATCTGCGACAATTCGGCCTCGCGCGCGGCGCGAAGGGATTCGATCTCGGCCTCCAGCGCGCGCCGAATCGCGGGATCTGCGTCACCCTGCCCGGCGGCGTCGATCAGCGCGCGGTTGGCAGCGGTCAGTTCCTCGTTCGCGGCGGCCAGGCGAGCCGCCTGCTGGCCGGCGCCGTCCAGCCGGGCCCGCGCCTCGGCCAATGCCGCCTCCAGCGGGCCGCCGCGATCGGCACGCAGAGCGGCCAGTTCCTGCGCCAGACGGTCGGCCTCGGCCTGCGCGGCGGCCAGCGCCTGGTCCTGATCGGACTGCGTGGCCGGGGATTGCGCGCCTCGGCCGGTGCCGGCTTCGAGGATCTGGTCGATGCGGTCCAGCGCGGCGCTGAGGCGGCGTTCGCTGACGGAAATTTCGCTCATCGGCGTCGGTCCTTCGGTGGCGTCAGCAACGGTTTTGGCACCGCGCGGACCATAAAACAAGAACGGGCGGGGAAAACCCCGCCCGCCACTGTGATTGACGCCGCCTGTTCAGGCAAGTTCTCGCCGTTCGGCAATCAGACCCTTCACGATCGACCAGCAGGCGATCAGCAGGATGATGGTGAAGGGAAGCCCGGTCGAGACGGCCATGGCCTGCAAGGCGGTCAGGCCGCCGCCCAGCAGCAGCGCGATCGCCACCAGACCCTCGAAGCTGCACCAGAAGATGCGCTGCGGGATCGGCGCGTTCACCTTGCCACCGGCCGCGATCGTGTCGATGACCAGGCTGCCCGAGTCCGACGAGGTCACGAAGAACACGATCACCAGGATGATGCCCACGAAGCTGGTGATCGAGGTCAGCGGCAATTGTCCCAGCATCTGGAACAGCTTCAGCTCCAGCGCCGCATCGGCGATACCCTCGAACCCGCCCACGGTCATGGTGATGGCGGTGCCGCCCAGGGCGGTCATCCACAGGATCGAGATGACCGAGGGCACGATCAGCACCGCGATCAGGAACTGACGCACCGTCCGGCCACGGCTGACGCGGGCGATGAACATGCCGACGAAGGGCGACCAGCTGATCCACCAGGCCCAGTAGAAAGCGGTCCAGCCCTGACGGAAGTTGTCGTCGCTGCGCCCGAACGGGTTCGACAGCGGCACCAGTTCCCGCGCATAGGCGCCCAGGTTGCCGAAAAAGCCGCGGAAGATCTCGATCGTGGGGCCGAAGAAGATGATGAACAGCAGCAGGACCAAGGCCAGCACCATGTTGATCTCGGACAGCCGCTTGACGCCCTTCTCGACACCCAGCACGACCGACATCGTCGCGATTCCGGTGATGCAGACGATCAGGATGATCTTGGTCGTGTTCGAGTTCGAGATACCGAACAGGAAGTTCAGGCCCGCCGTCGCCTGTTCCGCCCCGAAGCCCAGCGAGGTTGCCAGACCGAAGATCGTGGCAAAAACCGCCAGAACGTCGATGACATGTCCCGGCCATCCCCAGACACGTTCGCCCAGAAGCGGATAGAAGATCGACCGCATGGTCAGCGGCAGACCCTTGTTATAGGCGAACAGGGCCAGCGCAAGCGCCACGATCGCATAGATCGCCCAGGGATGCAGACCCCAGTGGAAGATGGTCGCGGCCATGCCCAGGCGCCGGGCCTCCATCTCGTTGCCCTGCGCGCCGCCCAGGGGCGCCCAGTCGGTGCGCACGCCGCCTTCCATCGTGACCCCGCCAAGCGCGGTCTGATAATGGCTGATCGGTTCGCTGACGCCATAGAACATCAGCCCGATCCCCATCCCGGCCGCGAACAGCATCGCGAACCAGCCCGACAGGCTGAAATCCGGCGTCGCGTCGGGTCCGCCAAGACGGATCGTCCCCAGCGGCGACAGGATCAGCCCCAGGCACAGCAGCACGAAGACATTGCCCGACAGCAGGAAGAACCAGTCGAGATTGCTGGTCAACCCGTCGCGCATCTGCAGGAACACGGGTTCGAGCTGAGTGGGAAACAGCATCGTCACCAGCGTGAACAGCACGATGGTGACGGCCGAGATCATGAAGACCGGGTTGTGAACATCGAAGGGAAAGGGTTTCTTGCCCTCGATATTGTGCTGGCCGATCTCGTAATCCGTCTGGATCACCTGGGTGGGGCCCTCGGGCGCGGGTATCGCCTCGATATCGGGTTCGGGATCGGGCTCGAAGCGGCCTTTCAGCGCCTCGCGTTCGCGGCGTTCGTCGCCGGGCCGGCCCTTGACGTTCTTCTGCCCCTTGGGCTGTGTCGAATCTGTCATGCGTCCCTTTCTCGTTATGATTGGATCGGGGCGGCGGATCAGCCGTGACTGGCGGAAATCCGCGCGTGGAACCGGGTTTCTGTCACATTCTCTTCAGAATGGCCACAAGGGGCGCGAAAGTGGCGGACAAATGCGACCCGGGCAACGCGGGTTGCGACATCGGCCGCTTTGTCCGCCGGCGCCAATGCGGAATCCGTCCGCGAAAACACGCGGCTCGGTCTGGGAACCGGATCGGGCTGGCCGGTCGCGCCCTTGCCAGGCGTGATCCCGGCGGGTGCAAGAAGCGGCTGCGGTGGCCCGGCTTGACCCCGGCCGTCCTGCATGAGCAGTATCGCCGCCGTCTCGACTCGGTCCTCCGGAGGGTCCATGGGCAAGCAGAATCGCAGCTTTGTCGTCGTCGGCCTCGGCTCCTTCGGCAGCGTGGTTGCATCCGAACTGGCGCGGTTCGGCAACCGCGTTCTGGGCGTGGACAAGAACCAGCGTCGGGTCGCGGCCCTGGCCGAGCAATTGTCGAATGCGGTGATCCTCGACGCCACCGACGAGGGCGCGCTGCGCGAGGCCGGGGTGGACCGCTACGACGTGGCGCTGGTCTCGATCGGCAACGATCTGGAAAGCAACGTGATCGCGGCGATGAACCTGCGCCTGATCGGCGTCGGCTCGGTCTGGGCCAAGGCCGAAAATCGCACCCACCATCGCATCCTGTCCAAGATCGGCGCCGACCGCGTGGTTCTGCCGGAACTGGAGATGGGCCGCCACACCGCACAGATGCTGAACAATCCGGCGGTGCAGGATTACGTCGCGCTTGGTAACGGCTTTTCGGTCGTGAACCTGATGCTTCCCGAGCGACTGAAGGGCAAGACACTGTCCGAACTGAACATCGGCGAGGGGATCACCGCGCTTGGGATGATGCGCGGAACCGAATATATCGACCTGCGCGGCAAGGCCGATCCGGTGCTGAACACGAATGACCGCCTGCTGCTGCTGGGCAAGCGCGTCGATCTGACCCGGTTCGGCGACCGGATTTGAGCGTGCGGACGCATCCGCTGGCCGCGTTCCGGGGCTGGTTGTCGCGCACGCCGCCGCCGGCCGTGCTGGCGGTCCTGTACCTGTCGCTGATCCTTGCCGGCGGGCTGGCGCTGATGCTGCCCTTCACGACCACGCGGGCGATCAGCTTTTCGGATGCGATCTTCACCTCGACCTCGGCGGTGACGGTGACGGGTCTTTCGGTGATCGACACCGAACTCGATCTGACCTTCTGGGGGCAGGTGGTCGTTGCGGTGCTGATCCAGCTTGGCGGGCTGGGGCTGATGACCTTCGCCGTGCTGGTCTGGTCCGCGCTTGGCCTGCCGCTGCGCATCACGCACCACACCTATCTGCGCGAGGATCTGAACCAGACCTCCTATGTCCGCCTGACGCAACTGGTCTTTACCATCTTCCGCGTGGCGCTGATGGCCGAGATCGCGGGCGCGATGCTGCTGTCGCTCAGCTTCATGCCCCGCGAGGGGCTTGGTCCCGGCCTGTGGGACGCGGTCTTCCATTCCGTCTCGGCCTTCAACAATGCCGGTTTCTCGACCTTTTCCGAGGGCCTGGTCCGCTATGCGACCGATCCGCTGGTCAACATCGTCATCCCCGGCCTCTTCATTCTGGGCGGGATCGGCTATGTGGTCGTGTCGGATGTCTGGAACCGGCGCTTCTGGTATGGCTGGACCCTGCATACGCGGCTGATGCTGGTGGGAACGGCGGCGCTGATCGTGATCGGGGTGGGGCTGACGGCGATCCTGGAATGGAACAATCCGCTGACGCTGGCGCAATATGACGGCCCGGTCGCGCGGATGACGGTGGCCTGGTTCCAGGGCGTGACGCCCCGCACGGCCGGCTTCAACACCGTCGATATCGGTGGGCTGCACGATTCGACCTCGTTGCTCTACATGGCGCTGATGATCATCGGCGCCGGCCCGACCTCGACCGGGGGCGGGCTGAAGGTCACGACCATCGTGGTGATGTTGCTGGCGACCCTGGCCTTCTTCCGCCGCCGGACCGAGATCTGGGCCTTCGGGCGGTCCATCGGGCTTGACGAGGTGCTGAAGGTGATGGCGCTGATCGCCATCGCCTCGGTGCTGATCTTCACGGCGGTGTTTCTGATGATGGCCAGCCACGACGGCTATTTTCTCGACATCAGCTTCGAGGTCGCCTCGGCCTTCGGCACCACCGGCCTGTCGCGCGGCTACACTTCGGAACTGAACCCCTTCGGCCGGATCATCATCATCACGGTGATGTTCCTGGGCCGGGTCGGGCCACTGACACTGGGCTTTTTCCTGGCGACGCGCACGACGCCCCGCGTGCGCTATCCCGAAGGACAGGTCCATCTTGGCTGATCCGCCGCGCCGCCCTATAAGGCCCGCGTCGTGAAAGGAAATTCCATGCGCAAGGCGACCATCACCCGCAACACTGCCGAGACCCGGATCGAGGTGGCGATCGACCTGGACGGCACCGGAACCTATGACAACCGGACCGGCGTGGGTTTTTTCGATCACATGCTGGACCAGTTGTCGCGCCATTCCCTGATCGACATGACGATCCGGGCGACGGGCGATCTGCATGTCGACGACCACCACACGATCGAGGATACCGGCATCGCCATCGGTCAGGCGCTGACCAAGGCTCTGGGCGACAAGACCGGCATCCGCCGCTACGGCAACTTCCTCCTGGCGATGGATGATGCGCTGGTCCGCGCCGCGCTGGATTTGTCGGGGCGGCCCTATCTGGTCTGGAACGTCGATTTCCCGTCGGCAAGGATCGGCGGCTTCGATACCGAACTGGTGCGCGAATTCTTCCAGGCGCTGGCCACCCATGGCGGAATCAGCCTGAATCTCGCGCGCCTGGACGGGATCAATTCCCATCACATCGCCGAGGCCGCCTTCAAGGCGGTCGCCCGCGCGCTGCGCGAGGCGGTCGAACCCGACCCGCGCATGTCCGGCGCCCTGCCCTCGACCAAGGGTGCGCTGTGATGCGTGTGGCGCTGATCGATTACGACAGCGGCAACCTGCATTCGGCCGAAAAGGCGTTCCAGAAGATGGGCCGGAGCGTCGGGGCCGAGATCGTTGTGACGTCCGATCCGGGTATCGCGGCACGCGCCGACCGGATCGTGCTGCCGGGCGACGGCGCCTTTCCCGCCTGCCGCGCGGCCCTGGGTGAGGTCGATGGAATGGCCGAGGCCCTGCGCGAGGCGGTCTTGAATCGCGGCGTGCCTTTCATCGGCATCTGCGTCGGAATGCAGATGCTGGCGACGACGGGATACGAATACCGCCCGACGGCCGGGCTGGACTGGATCGGCGGCGAAGTGGCGCGGATCGACGCGCCGGGCCTCAAGGTGCCGCATATGGGTTGGAACGATCTGGTCATCGACCGCCCCCATCCTGTCCTGGAAGGTATCGGCACGGGCGATCATGCCTATTTCGTCCATTCCTGGCAGTTCCGGGTAGCGGATCGGGCGCATCTGCTGGCCCATGTCGATTACGGCGGCGCGGTCACGGCGGTGGTGGGCCGCGACAACATCGTCGGCACACAGTTTCATCCCGAAAAATCGCAAGGCGTCGGTCTGCGCCTGATCGCGAATTTCCTGCGCTGGACCCCCTGACAATGACGGGGGCGGGACAGGAAGATCCTGCCCCGGTCGCTGCCGCTGGGCGGGGCGCGCGCGTCCCGCGCGCCGGCGGCGCAAAACCGCGCCCTATCCCCGCGCTTCGGCCAGCGCGGCGCCGAGCGCGCGCGTGAACAGCCCGGTATCGGTGGCCAGCGAGGCAAAATCGAATCCCTGTCCCAGCATCGCGCGCACCATCGCGCCATCGCCGCAATGCACGCCGGCCAGCAATCCCGCCTGCCGCGCCGCCGCCAGAACATCGCCGATTGCCTGCAGCACCTCGACCGCCTCGGGGTTCAGCGTGGGGGCGTAGCCCAGCGACAAGCCCAGATCGGCGGGGCCGACATAGACCCCGCTGAGCCCCTCGACCGCCATGATCTCGTGGCGGTTTCGCAGCGCCTCGCGCGTCTCGATCATGGCAAAGACCTGCACCAGATCGGCCGAGCGGGCGACGTAGTCGACATGCAGGGCGCCGGCCCGCACCGGCCCGTAGCTGCGCGCGCCCAGCGGCGCATAGCGCGCGGCCCGGACCAGCGCGCGCGCCTCGTCGGCGCTGTTGATCATCGGGCAGATGATTCCGTCGGCCCCGGCATCCAGCGCCTTCATCGCGATGCCGGGTTCGTTCCACGGGATGCGCACGAATTTCGGCGCCGGGCTGGCAGACATCGCCTGCAACATCGCCAGCATGTCGGCATAGCCGACCAGCCCGTGTTGCATGTCGATGGTCAGCAGATCATAGCCCGCATGCGCATGGATTTCGGTCGTGACCGGCGACGGGATGCCGCACCAGCCGTTGATTGCCTTGCCGCCGGCCCTGAAATGGTCGCGGAAAGTCCCTGCCGTCAAAGTCATTCGTGGCCTCCTCATCCGCCGGAGTGAAGGCAAACACAGGCTGGCCCGCGCGGCAAGTGGCCCCGGCTCTGGACCTTGGCCGGGCGATGGGGTTCTGTGGCCGCCTGCAAGGACGCGACGGAGGACGGCATGGACGGGTTGGAACAGCGGATCGCACAGGCGCGCGGGGATGAACCGGCCGATCTGGTCCTGCGCGGCGGGCAGGTCTTCGATCTGGTCACCGGCAGCATGATCGACGGCGACGTGGCGATCTGCGGCGAAACGATCGTGGGCATCGGTGCGCGATACGAGGCGCGCGCGGTGATCGACGTGACCGGGCTGACGCTGGTTCCGGGCTTCATCGACACCCATCTGCATGTCGAATCCAGCCTTGTCACGCCGTTCGAGTTCGACCGCTGCGTGACACCGCGCGGCATCACCACCGCGATCTGCGACCCGCACGAGATCGCCAACGTGATCGGCCTGGACGGTATCCGCTATTTTCAGCAGGCCAGCCTGCATCTGCTGATGGATCTGCGGGTGCAACTGTCCTCCTGCGTGCCGTCGACCGAGATGGAGACCTCGGGCGCGCGGATCGAGGCCGCCGACCTGGCACCGCTGATGGGACATCCCTCGGGGATCGGGCTGGCCGAGTTCATGAATTATCCCGGCGTGATCCACCGCGACCCTGCCGCGATGGACAAGCTGCGCCTGTTCGCGGGCGGCCATGTCGACGGCCATTGCCCGCAGCTTTCGGGCCGCGATCTGAACGCCTATATCGCCGCCGGCATCCGCACGGAACACGAGGCGACAACCGCCGGGGAGGCGCTGGAAAAGCTGCGCAAGGGGATGCGCGTGCTGATCCGCGAGGGTTCGGTCAGCAAGGATCTGGAAGCCCTGCAGCCGGTCCTGACCGAGACGACCAGCGCCTATCTGTGCCTGTGCACCGACGATCGCAACCCGCTGGATATCGGCGAGCATGGTCACCTGGACTACATGATCCGGCGGCTGATCCAGATGGGCACGTCGCCGCTGGCCGCCTATCGCGCGGCCTCGCTGTCGGCGGCCGAAGCCTTCGGGCTGAAGGATCGCGGGCTGATCGCGCCGGGGCGGCGGGCCGATATCGTGGCGCTGGATTCGCTGGAAGGTTGTCACGCGGCGCTGGTCCTGTGTGGCGGCCGGGTCGTGGACGATGCGGCATTTGCCGCACGTGGCGACGTGCCGCCCGTCGGCCGAAACTCGGTCAAGGCCCCGAAGGTCGAGGCTCGTGATTTCCGGTCCAGCGGCAACCGGGCCGAAACCGACGTGATCGGAATCATCGAAGGCAAGATCATCACCCGCCATCTGCACGATGAGATCGCACCGAAGGATGGCGACAAGCGGCCCGACCCCGCGCGCGATCTGATCCGGATCGCGGTGATCGAGCGGCATGGCAGGAACGGCAACATTGCCACCGGCTTCGTCAGGGGCTTCGGCATGGCGCGCGGGGCCATCGCCTCGACCGTCTGCCACGATCACCACAATATCGCGGTCGTCGGCGCGGATTATGCCGACATGGCGCTGGCGGCAAACCGGCTGTCGCAGATCGAGGGCGGTCTGGTGGTTGCGGCCGAGGGCGAGGTTCTGGCCGAATTGCCGCTGCCGGTCGCCGGGCTGATGAGCCTTCAGCCCTTCGAGACGGTGCGCGACCGGCTGGCCCGATTGCGGAAGGCGGCGAAATCGCTGGGTGTGACGCTGGAAGAGCCGTTCCTGCAACTGGCCTTTCTGGCCCTGCCGGTGATCCCGGCACTGAAGATCACCGATCGCGGCATGGTCGATGTGGAAAGGTTCGAGATCATCTCGGGCTAGGCCTGCCTTCGCTCCGCCCGAAAGGCGGATGGACAGACATCGCCACGGTCCGGAACGACGACAGCCGCCGGGCGTGCGGCGACTGTCCTCCGGGCGCGGGGGCCGTTTTCAGCCTGCCTTCACGTCCTTCCCGGGCGCGGCCGTCTCGCGCCGGTTGCGCAGTTCCTCGGCCACCAGAAATGCCAGTTCCAGCGACTGGCTGGCATTCAGGCGTGGATCGCAGGCGGTGTGATAACGGTCCGACAGATCCTCGTCGGTGACGGCGCGGACACCGCCGGTGCATTCGGTCACGTCCTTGCCGGTCATCTCGAAATGCACGCCGCCGGGGATCGTGCCCTCGGCCTTGTGAATGCCGAAGAATTCGCGCACCTCGCGCAGGATCGAATCGAAGGCCCGGGTCTTGTAGCCCGACGAGGACTTGATGACGTTGCCGTGCATCGGGTCGCAGGACCAGAGGACATTGGCGCCTTCTTCCTGCACCGTCCTGATCAGGCGCGGCAGATGATCGCCGACCTTGCCGGCGCCGAAGCGTGCGATCAGGGTCAACCGGCCGGCCTCGTTGTCGGGGTTCAGCTTTTCCATCAGCACCTTCAGATCGTCGGGCGTGGTCGTCGGGCCGCATTTCAGGCCGATCGGGTTCTGAACGCCGCGACAGAATTCCACATGCGCGCCATCGGGCTGCCGCGTGCGGTCGCCGATCCAGATCATGTGGCCCGAACCGGCGACCGGCAGTCCGGTCGTCGTGTCGATCCGGGCCAGCGCCTCTTCGTATTCCAGCAGCAGACCCTCGTGGCTGGTATAGAAATCGACCTTGGACAATTGATGCGCCGTGTCGGAATTGACACCCGCCGCCTGCATGAAGGCCATGGCGTCCCGGATGCGATCGGCGATGTCGCGGTATTTCGCGGCCTCGGGGCCGCCGACGAAATCGGCGATCCAGCTTTGGACCCGGTGCATGTCGGCATAGCCGCCGGTCGAGAAGGCGCGCAGCAGGTTCAGCGACGCCGCCGCCTGCGTATAGGCGGCCAGCATCCGCTGCGGGTCGGGAATCCGCGCCTCGGGGGTAAAGTCGAAGCCGTTGACGATGTCGCCGCGATAGCTGGGCAGTTCGACCCCGTTCGCGGTCTCGGTCGGCGCGCTGCGCGGCTTGGCGAATTGCCCGGCCATGCGGCCGACCTTGACGACCGGCAATTGCGCGCCCCAGGTCAGCACGACGGCCATCTGCAGCAGAACCTTGAAGGTGTCGCGGATGTTGTCGGCGCTGAATTCGGCGAAGCTTTCCGCGCAATCGCCGCCCTGCAACAGAAAGGCGCGGCCCGCTGCGACCTCGGCCAGTTGCTCGCGCAGGCGCCGCGCCTCGCCCGCAAAGACCAGCGGCGGATATCGGCGCAACTGCGCCTCGACCATCTGCAACGCGGCGGCATCGGTGTAGTCCGGCATCTGGACGCGCGGATAGGCACGCCAGCCGGCCTTGTCCCAGTTCCGGGCGGCGGTCTTGCGGGTCTCCTGCGTCATGGCGCGCACTCCTTGAAAAAATGGTCGGGCCGGTATAGGGCCGAACCGCGTCAAGGGAAAGGGTGGCGAAGCCTTGCGGACGCGGCAACCGCCCCTTGCGGCGGCGCGAAATCCCTGCTGATGTGCCTCATCGACAACAAAGCCAGTCCGATGTCCGCCGACAAGCCACGCCGTTTCACCTTCCTGCTGCTCGACCGTTTCACGATGCTGCCTTTCGCCGCCGCGATCGAACCCTTGCGGCTGGCGAATCGGGCCGCCGGAAAAACGCTGTTCGAATGGCGCCTGATCGGGCCCGGAGGGGATGTCGCCGTCTGCTCCAACGGGGCCCGCGTGGAACTGGATGGCGGGCTGGACGCCGAGATCGCCTTCGGGCGCGACGACGTGGTGATCCTGTGCGGCGGCATCGGGATCGCGCGCGTGGCGACGAAACCGGTGCTGAACTGGCTGCGCAAGCAGGCCCGCAGCGGCGCCGGGATCGGCGCGGTCTGCACCGGCGCCTGGGTTCTGGCCGAGGCCGGTCTGCTGGACGGCCGCAAGGCCACGATCCACTGGGAAAACCACGACGGTCTGGCCGAGGCTTTCCCCGAGGTCGATCTCTACCGTTCGGTTTTCGTGCATGATGGCAACCGGCTGACGGCGGCGGGCGGCACCTCGTCCATCGACCTGATGCTGCATCTGATTGCGGAATGGCATGGCGACGCGCTGGCGGCCGAGGTGGCCGACCAGATGCTGCACACCGCGATCCGCACCGATCAGGACCGTCAGCGCCTGTCGATCCCGACGCGGATCGGCGTTCGCCATCCCCGACTGGCCGCCGTGATCGCGCGGATGGAGGGCAATCTGGAAGATCCGATCAGTCCGGCCACCCTGGCCCGCGATGCCGGCATGTCCACTCGGCAGCTGGAACGCCTGTTTCGCCGTTATCTGAACCGCAGTCCCAAGCGGTATTACATGGAGACGCGGCTGGCCCGCGCCCGGAACCTGCTGATGCAGACCGAGATGTCGATCATCGAAGTGGCGCTGGCTTCGGGCTTTTCCAGCCCGTCGCATTTCTCCAAATGCTACCGCGCGCAATATGGCAGCACCCCCTATCGCGAACGCGGCACCGGAGCGGCGCCGAACGGCGGCGAGAATGCACCGACCGTGCATGGATCGGGCCGGCCCGGAACCGACCGGCCTTTGTCACGATCGCGTTAACCCTTCTTTAACCATCTGCCGGTAAACCGCGAAAAAGCGCGGGCCGATCACCCGCGGCCGGAACGTCCGGGAACAGGACAGGCACGGTGGCGGGGGGCGGATGGCGGAACTGAGCGAATACAAGATCACGATGGTGACGCTGGACTCGCCGCCGCCCATCGGCAGCAGCACCAACACGGTGTTCGAGCCCTGGTACAGGCAAAACTCGTTCACGATGTCGGGGGCGCGTGTCAGCACTGTCGCCGTTCTCGACGATGATCCCAATTTCGAGGTGCCGCGCTATTCGACCGACCTGGAACAATTTCTCGTCTCCGATACCGCGTTCGGTCCCGACCTTGTCGCCGCAGGCAACCGGCTGTCGGTGTTTCGCGGCTCGATCATCAAGGATGCAGACGGCAACCGCTTCCTGGCCAACTTTCCCTTCATCAATGGAACGCGGGGAAGTTTCGGCAACATGGTCGGGGGCCGCAAGGCCATCCTGATCACGCCCCTGCCGGTGACCGATGCCAGCACGGGGAAGACGACATTTCCCAAATTCGATGTCAATGCGACCTTCTCCTATGTCTCGGAGAAGGGGTTCGGCAACGGATATGCCAGCGTCGCCTACGCCCCCCAGGCGGCAATCTGCTTTACCGCCGGAACGATGATCGAGACGATGTTCGGCGCGCAGGCGATCGAAACGCTGTCGGCCGGCGACATGGTGCTGACGCGCGACAACGGCTTTCGGGTCTTGCGCTGGATCGGATCGACGCTGCTGGGCCGCGACCGCCTGGATCTGCAACCCCATCTGCGGCCGATCCTGATCCGCGCGGATGCGCTGGCGCCCGGCTTTCCCTCGCGCGATCTGCGGGTGTCGCCGCAGCATCGGGTTCTGGTGCGATCGGTCATCGCCCGGCGCATGTTCGGCGAGGACGAAATCCTGGTGGCCGCCAAACACCTTCTGGGCCTGCCGGGGATCGAGATCGTCAATCCCGCGCTTGGTGTCAGCTATCATCACATGCTGTTCGACGATCACGAGGTGGTCCGGTCCAACGGCGCCTGGACCGAAAGCCTCTATACCGGCCCCGAGGCGCTGAAAGCCGTCAGCGGCGCGGCGCGGCGCGAAATCCTCGCCCTGTTTCCGCATCTGTCCGATCCGGGTTTCCGATCCACCGGCGCGCGACGCCTGCTGAACGGCCGCGAAGGCCGCAAGTTGGCACAGCGGCACGTCAAGAACAGCCGGCAATTGGTGAACGAAGCCTGAATCCCCAAGGGATTTGTGTCGTGACGCCGTTCAGAAATGGATCGCCCGGCCATAGGCGTCCAGCACCGATTCATGCATCATCTCTGACAGCGTCGGGTGCGGGAAAATGGATTCCATCAGTTCGGCCTCGGTCGTCTCAAGCTGGCGCCCGACGATATAGCCCTGGATCAGTTCCGTGACTTCGGCGCCGATCATGTGCGCGCCCAGAAGCTCGCCGGTCTTGGCGTCGAAGACGGTCTTGACAAAACCCTCGGCCTCGCCCAGGGCGATCGCCTTGCCGTTGCCGATGAAGGGGAACTTGCCCACCTTGACCTCATAGCCCTGTTCCTTGGCCCTGGCCTCGGTCAGCCCGACGGATGCGACCTGCGGCTGGCAATAGGTGCAGCCGGCGACCGAGTTCGGCTTGATCGGGTGCGGATGGCCGCCCGCGACCAGTTCGGCGACCATGACGCCTTCGTGGCTGGCCTTGTGCGCCAGCCAGGGCGCCCCCGCCACATCGCCGATGGCAAACAGGCCATCGACGCCCGTGCGGCAATATTCGTCGGTCACGATATGGCTGCGATCGACCTTGACGCCGGCCTCTTCCAGGCCCAGCCCCTCGACATTGCCGACAATGCCGACGGCGGAAATCACCGTGTCGAAATCGATCGTCTTGGTCTTGCCGTCCTTCTCGATATGGGCGGTGACCTTGTCCTTGGCCCTGTCCAGTTTCGTGACCGTCGCCTTTTCCATGATGGTCATGCCCTGCTTTTCGAAGGCTTTCCTGGCAAAGGCGGAGACCTCGGAATCCTCGACCGGCAAAACGCGGTCCATCACCTCGACCACGGTGGTATCAGCCCCCAGCGTGTTGAAGAAGCTGGCAAATTCGATGCCGATGGCGCCCGATCCGATAACCAGCAGCTTTTTCGGCATATGCGGCGGCTTCAATGCGTGCTTGTAGTTCCAGACCAGCTTGCCATCCGGTTCCAGCCCCGGCAATTCGCGGGCCCGCGCGCCGGTCGCGATGATGATCGACCGGGCCGTGACCTCTTCGCTGCCCTTGTCGGTCTTGACCGTCACCTTGCCTTTGCCGGCCAGCCTGGCCTCGCCCATGATGGTTGTGACCTTGTTCTTCTTGAACAGATGCCCGATACCGCCCGACAATTGCTTGGCCACCCCGCGCGAACGATCGACGACCTTGTTCAGGTCATAGCCGATCCCTTCGGCGCTGAGACCGAAATCCTTGGCGCGTTCCATCAGGTGAAAGACCTCGGCGCTGCGCAACAGGGCCTTGGTCGGGATGCAGCCCCAGTTCAGGCAGATGCCGCCCAGATGCTCGCGTTCGATACAGGCCACCTTCAGCCCCAGTTGCGCGCCCCGGATCGCCGCGACATAGCCGCCAGGCCCCGCACCGATCACCACCATGTCGAAATTCTGGGCCATTGGTTCCCCCCGCTCGGTCAAGATGGTTCAGCGTTAAACCAATCCCCCGGCAGCGGCAAGCATCGGCCCCGATCTCAGGCGGCGGGGGGCGGCGCGTCCTGCGCGTCGGCCTGGCCGGAGGATTGCGCATCGTCCAGGGCCGCCCCCACCACAAGCTGCGTGTTGCCGGGGGTGATGACGGCGTAGTTGCCCTGTTCGTCCGGGGTCAGCGCCCGGCGCCGGGTCATCCGCCACCCCGCATAGATCGCCAGCGCCAGCATCAGCACGCCCATATAGGCCCAGAACCCCGACGGTCCCATCTGCGCCATCATCCAGCCGGTGATCAGCGGGCCGCCAAAGGATCCGACGCCATAGATGAACAGCAGCCCCGCCGATGCCGCGGCCATGTCCGACTGATCGAGATAGTCGTTGGTATAGGCCAGCAGAACCGCGTAGATCGGGTTCGCCACGCCGCCCATGATCGCCCCCGCGACCACCAGCCCCAGCGTACCGGGCTGCACCACCACCACGACCAGCGTCGTCAGCGCGCCCACGGCCGACAGGATCAGCACCAGCCGGCGCCGGTCCCAGCGGTCCGACACCCAGCCAAGCGGATATTGCAGCACCAGCCCGCCCGAATAGATCGCCGCCACGAACAGCGATATCTGTGCGACCGACAGCCCGATCGATGCGCCCCAGACCGACGACATCCCCGCAAGCGCCGAGAAGACCCCGCCCATCAGGAACACGCCCACGCAGCCCAACGGCGAGGCATCGTAGAGCCGGGCAAAGGACATGCGCTTGATCGTCTCGAAGTTGGGGGCGGGCCGGGCAGTCAGCAGGATCGGCGTGAAGGCCAGCGAAACCAGGACAGACGGGATGATGAACAGCAGGTATCCCGCCGGATCGCCGATATTCAGCAGCCCCTGCGCGATCACGATCCCCAGAAGCTGGGTGATCATGTAGGCCGCCAGCGCCTGTCCCCGGTTCTCGTTGGTCGAACTTGCGTTCAGCCAGCTTTCGGCGGTGATATAAACCCCGCAGAAGCAGAACCCCACCATGACCCGCAGAAGCGTCCAGACGATCCAGTCCGGCTGGATCGAATACAGCACCACCGCTGCCGAGATCAGCGATCCGAGGGCCGCGAAGACACGGACATGGCCGACATTCTTGATCACGCCGGGCACGACCAGGCTGCCCAGCAGGAAGCCGCCGAAATAGCCGGACATGACAACGGACATCTGGAAGGTGGGAATCCCCTCGATGCCGCCACGGATCCCCAGAAGCGTGCCCTGCATCCCGTTGCCGATCATCAGAAGAAGCATCCCCAGAAGCAGGGGCCAGGTGCTGCGCATCACCGAAGTCATGTCTCGTCTCGTTTCGTCAGGGTGTCGCCAGGGGTCCGGAAGACCCGTTTCATCAGATCGCCCGCCCTAATCCCGCGTGCCCGGCGATGCCAGCCGGAAAGCGACGTCAGGGAATCAGGAGCGACGCATCGCCGTAGCTGAAGAAACGATACCGCTGCGATACCGCATGTGTATAGATTTGCTTGATCTTTTCGGGCCCCATCAGGGCGGAAACCAGCATCAGCAGGGTCGATTTGGGCAGGTGAAAATTGGTCATCAGCCCATCTGTCACCTGGAAGTGATAACCGGGATAGATGAAGATGTCGGTCATGCCCTCGAACGGGGCGATCCGGCCGTCTCCGGCGGCGGCCGTTTCGATCAGTCGCAGCGCCGTGGTGCCGACGGCGATGACGCGCCGGCCCCCGGACCTGGCGCGGTTGATTGCCGCCGCCGCGTCCGGCGTGACCTCGCCCCATTCGGCGTGCATCCGGTGCGTCGTCACGTCCTCGACCTTGACGGGCAGAAAGGTGCCCGCGCCGACATGCAACGTGACGTGGACGAATTCCACGCCGCGGGCGTCCAGGGCGGCCAGCAGCGCCTCATCGAAATGCAGGCTGGCCGTGGGCGCGGCGACGGCACCCCGCCGCGCGGCCCAGACCGTCTGGTAATCCTGCCGGTCCTGGCTGTCGGGTGCGCGCAGGCTGGCGATATAGGGCGGCAGCGGCATCGCGCCGACCTGCGCCAGCGCAGCGTCGAATGCCTCGCCCGTGGCATCGAACCGCAACCGCAATTCGCCCTGCCCGATCGCCGCGACCTCGGCCGAAAGCTGTGGTCCGAAACGGATCACCTCGCCCTCGCGCAACTTGCGCAGCGGTTTGGCCAGCGCGCGCCAGCCATCGGCGGCCGGTTCCAGCAGCGTGATCTCGATCCTGGCGCTGACGGCCCCCTGCGCCGAATCGCGTTCGCGGCTGCCGGTCAGGCGCGCGGGGATGACCCTGGTGTCGTTCAGCACCAGCAGGTCGCCGGGTCGCAGGATCGCGGGCAGATCGCTGACAACACGATCCGCGATGATCCCGTCCTCGGCCAGCAACAGTCGCGCCGCGCTGCGCGGGCGGGCCGGCCGCGTAGCGATCAGCCCCTCGGGCAGTTCGAAATCGAAATCGGACAGTTTCATGGCCGGGCTTCTGCGCCTGACGGGGCCGCGGGTCAAGCATCGCGCGCAGGCCGCTCGCCATGCCGTGATGAGCGGGCGAAAAAGGCGGGCTTTACATGCCCGACAAATTCACTAGGTTTCGCTCATCCAGGAGTTTTCCATGATCGTCTGCCATTGCACCCAGATCACCGATCATCAGATTCGCGCCGCCATCGACTGGATGCGTGCCGCCGATCCGCAAACGATCATCACCCCGGGCAAGGTCTATCACGCACTGGGCCAGCGCCCCGATTGCGGCGGCTGCATGAAGCTGTTTCTGGACACCATGCGCCGCTGCGATAGTCTGGGCGTCGCCCCGCCGATCCTGCGGGTGAACACGGACAAGAAGGAGGATTCCGGTCATGAAGGGCGACGCCAAGGTCATCGAGTATCTCAACGCCGCACTCCGGTCTGAACTGACGGCCGTCAGCCAGTATTGGCTGCATTACCGGCTGCAAGAAGATTGGGGTTATGGACGGATCGCGGACAAGTCGCGGGCCGAATCGATCGAGGAAATGCATCATGCCGACCGGCTGGTCCAGCGGATCATCTTTCTCGAAGGCCATCCGAACCTGCAAAAGCTGGATCCGCTGCGGATCGGGCAGAACCTGAAGGAAACGATGGAAAGCGACCTCGCCGCCGAACATGACGCGCGGACCCTGTATATCGAGGCCCGTGATCATTGCGAGAAGGTCGGCGATTACGTCAGCAAGGTCCTGTTCGAGGAACTGATCGCCGACGAGGAAGGCCATATCGACTATCTGGAAACCCAGATCGAACTGCACGACACCATTGGCGCGCAGAATTTCGGCCAATTGAACGCCAAGCCCGCCGACGAGGCCGAATAGGCGGACGTCGCCCCGCCATCCCCCTGATGGCAGCGGAAGGATGGCGGGACGCGCGCCTTGGTCTGGCCTTCGTGCCTCGGTTCCGGCCGAGGACCGTTATGAACTGATTCCGGTTAAGATTCCGTTAACGCCGCCCGGAAGGGGCGGCGCTTCCCATCAGAACAACAGCTTCAGGATACCGATGACCACGGCAAGTCCGATCAGAAAGATGAGAAGGACGACGCCCCCGGCGAATTTGAACATGACAAGCTCCTTGACGTATCCAGGCTTTAACCGGATCAGGTCGCGAATGTTCCCCGCCACGGTGTTTTCCGGCATGGATGCGGCGACGGCGCCTCAGGCCAGCCACTCGCGGGCAAGATCGGGCAGGTCGTCGAAATGGGCCAGCAGCGCCTCGGGCGCGAGGCGGCCGATCGCCTCGCCTTCCGGGCCGAAGGCCACCAGCGCCACCCGGACCCCGGCGGCCGAGGCCGTCCTGCGATCCGTTTCGGTATCTCCGACCAGAAAGGATGCGCTGACCGACCCGCCCGCCGCCTCGACCGCGGCACGATAGGGGCGCGGATCGGGCTTGCGGACCGGCATCGTATCCGCCCCGACCAGGCTCGCGAACAGGTCGCGGATGCCCATCTCGCGCAGCAGGATTTCGGCCAGGCCTTCGGGCTTGTTGGTGCAGACCGACAGGCTGAATCCGTCGCCCGCCAGCCGCTCCAGCGCCGCGCCGACGCCGGGGTAAAGCCGCGTATGCACGGCGATGTTCTGGCCGTAATGATCCAGCAGGCGGGGATAATCCTCGTCCTCGGCGGAGGGCGGCAGCAGGGTGTCGGCACCGATCCGACCGTATCCGGCACGCAGCATCGCACGACCGCCGTGAAAGGCGATCAGCGCGTCAGCCACCGGGTCCAGCAGATCGCCCAGGCCACGCGCGTTGAAACAGGCATTGGCCGAGGCGATCAGATCGCCCGAGGTATCGGCCAGCGTGCCGTCCAGATCGAAGACCACCGTTCCGCCCATCCTGCCCTCTCGTAACGATCCGTAAACAAAGGTGAACGCCGCGTGCCCCCGGGGGACTTTCCAGCGCGCCCCGCCACGTCTAGAACGCCGGACAAGGAAAATGAACCGGCGAAGGGGCAGGCATGACGGATATTCCCGTATCGGTGGTGGTTCTGGCGGCGGGACAGGGCAGCCGAATGCAGTCGGACCTGCCCAAGGTGCTGCATCGGCTGGCCGGGGTGCCGCTGATCGCTCATGCACTGACCGCGGCCCGCGGGCTGGACCCCGAACAGGTCATCGTGGTCGCCGGCCACGGCGCGCAGGCCGTGGAACAGGCGGTTGGCCAGCTTGACCCCGAGGCGCGGCTGGTGCGCCAGGACCGTCAGCTTGGCACCGGCCACGCCGTGCGGCAGGCCCTGCCCGAACTGGAGGGATTCGAGGGCAAGGTGGTCGTTCTCTACGGCGACACGCCCTTCATCGGGCAGGATACGCTGGCCGCGTTGGCAGGCCACCCCGCCGATGTCGTCGTGCTGGGATTCGAGGCCGAGGATCCGGGCCGTTATGGACGACTGGTCGTCGGCAGCACGGGTCTGGACAGGATCGTCGAATACAAGGACGCGGACGACGCTACGCGGCAGATTGCCCTGTGCAATTCCGGCGTGATGGCGCTGGATGCGGGCCTGTTGCGGCAGCTGATCGTGCGGCTGTCTGACAACAACGCGGCGGGGGAATATTATCTCACCGACCTGGTGGCCCTGGCCCGGGCCGAGGGCCGGCGCACGGATGTCGTCACCTGCGATGAGGCGCAGACATTGGGCATCAACACGCGCGCCGAGCTGGCCGCCGCCGAAACCGCGTTCCAGGCCCGAGCCCGGGCCGAGGCGCTGGCGGGCGGCGTGACCCTGTTCGATCCGGGCAGCGTCTGGTTCGCGCTGGACACCTGCATCGGCCGTGACGCGGTGATCGGCCAGAATGTCGTCTTCGGGCCCGGCGTCACCATCGAATCCGGCGCCGAAATCCTGCCCTTCTGCCATCTGGAAGGCTGCCACATCTCCTCAGGCGCGACGGTCGGCCCCTTCGCCCGCCTGCGTCCAGGCGCGGAACTGGGCGGCGACGTGCATGTCGGCAACTTCGTCGAGATCAAGAATTCGGTTCTGGACGAGGGCGTGAAGGTCGGTCACCTGACCTATCTGGGCGATGCGCATGTGGGCGAGCGCGCGAATATCGGCGCGGGCACCGTCACCTGCAACTATGATGGCGTCGGCAAGCACCGGACCCGGATCGGGCCGCGCGCCTTCATCGGATCGGACACGATGCTGGTCGCGCCGGTGCGGGTCGGCGCGGATGCGCTGACCGGATCGGGCTCGGTGATCACGCAGGACGTGCCGGACGGGGCGCTGGCTCTGGCGCGCGCGCGGCAGGTCAACAAGCCCGGCCTCGCGACCCGGCTCATGGCGGCTTTGCGCTTGGCAAAAGGCAATAAATAATGTGTGGAATCATTGGCATACTTGGAAAACATGAAGTTTCACCGCAACTGGTCGATGCGTTGCGCCGACTGGAATATCGCGGTTACGACAGCGCCGGCGTCGCGACGGTCGACGATGCGGGCAGGCTGGATCGCCGCCGCGCGGTGGGCAAGCTGGTGAATTTGTCGGACCGGCTGGTTCTTGATCCGCTTCGCGGCCATGCCGGGATCGGGCATACCCGCTGGGCCACCCATGGCGCCGCCACCGAGACGAATGCCCATCCCCATCGGCATGGCCGCGTGGCCGTGGTTCATAACGGCATCATCGAAAATTTCCGCGACCTGCGCGAGGAACTGGCCACGAACGGCCTCAGGCCCGAAAGCCAAACCGATACCGAGACGGTGGCCCTGCTGACCGGCCATCATCTGGATCGGGGCCTGTCACCGCTGGAGGCCGCGCGCGCCACCCTGTCCCGCCTGCACGGCGCCTTCGCGCTGGCCTTCCTGTTCGAGGGCGAGGGCGATCTGATGATCGCGGCACGCCGGGGCAGCCCGCTGGCCATCGGCCATGGCACGGGCGAGATGTTTCTGGGTTCGGATGCGGTGGCCCTGTCGCCCTTTACCGACCGCATCACCTATCTGGAGGATGGCGACCACGCCGTCCTGACCCGCGCGGGCGTGCAGGTCTATGAGGCCGGGGGGCGTCCGGTCGGCCGCGGCGAAAGCCGGATCGACGTCGGCGCGACGGCGATCGACAAGGGCGGCTACCGGCATTTCATGGCCAAGGAAATCGCTCAGCAGCCGGTGGTGATCGGCGACGTGCTGAACCATTACGTCAAGGACAACCGGATCGTGCTTCCCGAGGGGCTGGATTTCACGGGCGTGGACCGCATCGCGCTGGTCGGTTGCGGCACCGCGCATCTGGCGGGCCATGTCGCGAAATACTGGTTCGAGCGGCTGGCGGGCCTGCCCTGCGATATCGACGTGGCCTCGGAATTCCGCTATCGCGAGCCGCCGCTGTCGGACAAGAGCTGGTTCATCGCCATCAGCCAGTCGGGCGAGACGGCGGACACGCTGGCTGCCCTGCATTATGCCAAGGACCGGGTGGCCCGAACCGTCGGTCTGGTGAATGTGGGCACCTCGGCCATTGCGCGCGACAGCGACGTGGCGCTGCCGACGCTGGCGGGGATCGAGGTCAGCGTGGCGTCCTCCAAGGCGTTCACCTGCCAGTTGACGGTGCTGGCGATCCTGGCGCTGAAGGCGGCCCGTGATCGCGGCCGGATCGACGATGTGCAGCTTGCGGGCCATCTGGCCGATCTGCGCGCCGTGCCGGGCCTGTTGCAGCAGGCGCAGAACCTGTCCGATGATTGCCGGGCGCTGTCGGAATGGCTGGGTCAGGCGCAGGACGTGCTGTATCTGGGGCGCGGGGCGCTGTATCCGGTGGCGCTGGAAGGTGCGCTGAAGCTGAAGGAACTCAGCTACATTCACGCCGAAGGCTATGCCTCGGGGGAATTGAAGCACGGCCCTATCGCGCTGATCGACCGCGATCTGCCGGTAATCGTTCTGGCCCCCCATGATGCGCTGTTCGACAAGACCGTCTCGAACATGCAGGAGGTGATGGCCCGGCACGGGCAGATTCTGCTGGTCTCGGACCAGGCCGGGATCGCGGCGGGGGGCGAGGGTGTGCACGCCACGCTGCGCCTGCCCTCGGGTGGCGGGGCGTTCCAGCCGATCCTCTATGCGATCCCGATGCAATATCTGGCCTATCACACGGCGGTGGCGAAAGGCACGGATGTGGATCAGCCGCGCAATCTGGCGAAATCCGTCACGGTCGAGTGATGCCCGCGCGGCGTGACGCCGCGCCCCTTCCGCGCTAGGATCGGAACCATGTGGCGCCTTCTGGTCCTTGCGCTGTGCCTTCTGCCGCTTGCGGCGGCCGCACAGGAACGTCCGCAGACCGGACTGATGTGGAACCGCAGCGGGTTGCCCGCGACCTTTCCGCTGCAGGTCAAGACCCTGCCCGGCAAGGATTACCTGGTCCATGTGACCGAACCTGGCAGCGGCCGGGCGGTCATGGCGGGCTATATCCGTGGCGGGGATTTCTTTCGTCTTCTGGTGCCGCCCGGCCAGTGGCGGCTGCGTTTCGCCTATGGCCTCGACTGGCAGGGAAAAGATGCCCTCTTCGGCCCGGAGACAGGCCGGACCGAGATGCGGCAGGTTCTGGATTTCAGCATTCTCGGCCTGAATCGGCGCCGCGTCTATATCGTCACGCTCATCGAGGAGAACGGCACCATGAAGATCGTCGATGCGGACCCGCGCGCGGAATGCCAGATCGTGTCGTGGACCAGCGAGGACGCCGAATACCCGCCGGAACGCGGGCTGGATCCGGTCATGCGGGAACGCCGTTACGGCATTCCGCGACCCAACGGTCTGGAGGCGCCGCCCAAGCTGCGCTATATCGAGCGCAGCTTCGTGATCCGCAAACGTCTCTGCGGCTGATCACATCGAAAAGGACGTGCCACAGCCGCAACTTGAGGTGGCGTTCGGATTGTCGATGGTGAACCGGGCGCCGATCAGCTCATCCGCGAAATCGATCACCGCCCCCGCCAGATAGGGCAGCGAGACCGGATCGACGACGACCCGCTGGCCGGCGCCTTCCAGCACCAGATCGTCGGCTTCGGCCTGATCCAGCCGGATCTCGTATTGAAACCCGGAACAGCCGCCCCCGGCCACCGCGACGCGCAGCGGACGGACGTCGCCGCCCGCATTGATCTCGGCAAGGTGGGCAAAGGCCCGTTCGGTCACTTTCGGAGGCAGGTTCATGGGGCGTTCCCGTTTTCGTCCTTGGGTCAGGAATATAGGCTCTGCACGCATCCCTCGCAAGGAAGGACCGCGCCTTGTCCACCGCCCCCTATGCCTGCCAGCCCGAAGACAGTCGCGGCAGGCTGCATCCGGAAAGCCTGTCCACCTTCCGCTCGCCCTGGCAGCGCGACCGCGACCGGATCATCCATTCCAGCGCCTTCCGGCGGCTGAAGCACAAGACGCAGGTCTTCGTCGAACATGACGGCGACGAATATCGCGGCGATTACTTCCGCACCCGGCTGACCCACACGATCGAGGTGGCGCAGGTCGCCCGCACCATCGCCGGCGCGCTGCGGCTGAACACCGACCTGGCCGAGACGGTGGCGCTGGCCCACGATCTGGGCCACCCCCCCTTTGGCCATACCGGCGAGGATGCGTTATCCGCGCTGATGCAGCCCTATGGCGGCTTCGATCACAACGCGCAGGCGCTGCGGATCGTCACCCGGCTGGAACGGCACTATGCCGATTTCGACGGGCTGAACCTGACATGGGAGGCGCTGGAGGGGATCGCCAAGCATAACGGGCCGGTGGAGCCGCCCCTGCCCTATGCCCTGGCCGAGGTGAACGGCGACTGGGATCTGGAGCTTTCAAGCAATGCCAGCGCCGAGGCGCAGGTGGCGGCCGTGGCCGATGACGTGGCCTATAACCACCACGATCTGCATGACGGTCTGCGGGCCGAATTGTTCACCGAGGAGGAACTGGCCGAATTGCCCGTGATCGGTCCCGCCTTCGCCGAGGTGGACCGCCTCTATCCCGGCCTCGACCGGATGCGGCGGCGACACGAGGCGCTGCGGCGGGTCTTCGGCGTCATGGTCGAGGACGTCATCGCCGTGGCCGAGAACCGGCTGGCGGGCCTGCAGCCGCAATCGGCGCAGGAAATCCGCGACATGGACGGGCCGATCATCCGCTTTTCCAAGCCGCTCTACCAGAACATCAAGGCGATCAAGTCGTTCCTGTTCACGCGCATGTATCGCGCGCCCTCGGTCGTGGATGAACGGGTCCGGGTGACGGCGATCCTGAACGAGCTGTTCCCGCTGTTTCTGTCGGACCCCGCCCAGATGCCGCCGCAATGGCACAGCGCGGCCGAGGCGGCGCCCGATGAAACCCGCCGTGCCCGCATCGTGCTGGACTACGTCTCGGGGATGACCGACCGCTATGCGATATCAGAGGCGCAGCGGCTGCTGACCGGTTGAAAGGGCGCGACACGGGCTGTCCGTGCCGCGCCATGTCATGCGGCGCCGCAAGACCGATCGGCCTCAGTCCCGGATCGAGCCCTCGTCATCGCCACGCCGGCGCATCCCCGACTTGACGCGGCGACCCACGATCAGCGGCAGAAGGAATCCGGCTATCGCGATGGCCCACAGCGTGATCGCCAGCGGGGAATCGATCAGGGTGAACCAGTTGCCGTTGTCGATGGTGATGGCGCGGCGCAGGTTGTTTTCCATCTGGTTGCCCAGAAGTGTGCCAAGGATGATGGGCACCAGCGGCACGTCGAACTTGCGCAGCACCCAACCCATGACGCCGAAGCCGATCATCACCAGAAGATCGAACGAGGAACCGGAAATGCCGTAGATGCCCACGAAGCTGACCATCGCCACGACCGGCATCAGCACCCGTGGCGGGACCAGCAGGATGCGGGTGAACAGGCCCACCATCGGGATGTTCAGCGCCAGCAGCATGAAGTTGGCGATGAACAGCGCCGCGATCAGTCCCCAGACCACATCCGGATTGTTGGTGAACAGAAGCGGCCCGGGCGTGATGTTCAGCGACAGCAGGACCGCCAGCAGCACCGCCGTCGTCCCCGATCCCGGCACCCCAAGCGCCAGCATCGGCACCAGCGCGCCGCCGGCGGCGGCGTTGTTGCCGGCCTCGGGCGCGGCGACACCGCGCGGGTCGCCGGTGCCGAAGGTGTTGTCCTTGTCCACCAGCCGCTTTTCCATCGTATAGGAGATGAACGAGCCCAGCGAGGCGCCCGCCCCGGGCAGGACGCCCGCGACAAAGCCCAGGCCCGAAGTCCGCAGCATTGTCGGGATGCAGGATTTCAGCATCGACCAGGGCGGCGTCAGTCGGCCGATCTTCAGCTTGCGGCCCTCGGCATCCGAGGCGCCGTGCCCCTCTTCCAGGAAGATGAAGACTTCCGACAGCGCGAAAAGGCCGACGATCGCGACCAGGAAATCCAGCCCGTCGTAAAGATTGACCTCGCCGAAGGTAAAGCGCGGCACGCCGGTCTGCGTGTCGACGCCGATCATCGCCAAGCCAAGGCCAAGGGCCGCGGCAAAGGCCGATTTCGCCTGGTTGGTCGAGGAAACCCCGCCCAGCGTCATGAAGGCCAGCGCGAACAGCGCGAAATATTCGGCCGGTCCGAAAAGCAGCGCGATCTTGACCAGTTGCGGGGCCAGCACGATCAGGCCCCAGGTCGCGATGAAGGATCCGACGAAAGAGGCGATGCCCGACAGCGACAGCGCCTCTCCGGCCAGGCCCTTCCTGGCCATCGGGTGCCCGTCCAGACAGGTCATCATCGCTGGCTCGTCCCCCGGTATGTTCAGCAGGATCGACGAAATCCGCCCGCCATACATCGCCCCGTAATAGACCGAGGTCAGCAGGATCAGCGACGGCGTGGCGCCAAGCCCCAGCGTGAAGGCCAGCGGGATCAGGATCGCCACGCCGTTCGATGGCCCCAGCCCCGGCAGCGCGCCCATGATGGTGCCCAGAAAACAGCCCAGCAAGGCAAGGCTCAGATTCTGCCAGGTCAGCGCGATGGCGAAGCCGTCGGCAAGATTGGACAGGGTTTCCATGACGCGCTCCTTCAGAAGCCGAACGGGCCGCGCGCCAGCGACAGACCCAGAGCCAGATTGAAGATGACATAAATGCCCAGCGAGGTGCCGATTCCCGTCGCCGTGGCCCAGAGGATCGTCGACCCGAGACGCCAGGACAGATAGGTTGCGGCGAAGGCTGTCGCGATGACGAAACCCGCTTCCGGCAGCAATTTGGCATAGAGGATCATGACCAGCACCGCCGCGCCGATCTCGGCCAGGCGGCCCAGGGCGGGCCAGGTCGGATCGGGATCGGGGCGCAGCGCGATGACGATGCTGGCCAGTCCCAGGACGGCCGCGATGATCAGGGGAAATGCCTTGGGACCGACAGCGTCCGACAGGAAGCTTTCCTCGATCGACAGCGCGGCCAGCGCGAAACCGATCGCCAGCAGGATGCCGACGAGGCCAAGGATGCGATCGCTCATCGCCGATTTCCTTTCGGGACAGAAGCGGCGCCGCGAAAGGTCGCGGCGCCCGAGATGTTTGCCGGCATCAGCCCGCGTCTACTTGATGATGCCGATCTTGCGCGAGATGTCCTGGATCCGGGTCACCGATTCGGACACGAATTGCTGGAATTCCTCGCCCTGAAGGTCCAGCGGCGCGATGCCGTTCACCTTCATCACCTCTTTCCATTCGTCCGAGGCATAAAGCTCGCCCAGCTTCGACACCCAACCGTTATAGGCTTCGTCGGACATGCCGCCCGGCCCATAGAAACCGCGCCAGTTCGCGCCGACAGCATCCACACCCTGTTCCTTGGCGGTCGGAAAATCGGCGAATTCGCCGTCAAGCCGTTCGGGGGCCAGCACCGCGATCACCCTGATGTCGCCGCTATCGACAAAGCCCTTGGCCTCGGAAAGGTCGCCGGTGAAGGCCTGGACCGACCCTGCCAGAAGCTGGGTCACGGCCTCGCCGCCGCCATCGAAGGCGATATACTTGACCGAGCGGACATCCTCGATGCCATAGGCATCGGCCGCGATCAGCACCTTCAGGTGATCCCAGCCGCCCACGGCCGAACCGCCCGCGACCGAGATCGAACCCGGATCGGCCTTGATCTTGTCCAGCAGTTCCGGCAGCGTCTTGATCTCGCTGTCGGCCGCCACGGCGATGACGCCGTAATCGGCCCCGATCGAGCCCAGCCAGCGGACCTGATCCATGGTGTTGCCCGGATAGGCGCCCTGTGCCAGCCGCGTCGCGGTCGCCGAGGACGCCGCCACGATCAGGTTGTTGTCGTCCTCGCGCTTGTTGACGACCTCGGCAAAGGCCACGCCGCCGCCGCCGCCGGCCAGATTGACGACCTGCATCGTCGTGTCGATCAATCCCAGATCCTGCATCGTCTTGCCGACCTGGCGGCAGGTGAAGTCCCAGCCGCCGCCGGGATTGGCCGGGGCGATGCATTCGGGATTGGTGGGATTGAAATCCTGCGCCATCGCGCCCAGCGACGACGCGCCCAGCAACGCGGCGGCCGCGATCATCCGGCTTGCCTTGAAAATCATGGTTTTCCTCCTGTTGTCCTACGGATGCTACGCCGCATTCCTGCAAGGGCGCAACATCGTCCCTGAGGCGGGATCTTGAGCGTCATTTGATGGCACGAAGCCTTGCAGCAGGCAAGCCTCGTCGTGGACAAGCCGCGCCGGGGAAAGGAAAAAATTTACCGAGGCCGAACCCGCGCCGAGGATCGCCATGTCCCGCCTGCAAGGGCTTTACGCACCTTTTCTGCTGTCCGGGGAGTCTTGGCCTTCCCGCGATCGCGGCACGAGGGGCGCCCCGTGTCGCGGGCTCCCGAAGGGCTTCACATCATGCGGAGACAGGCACCCAAGAAATGACCGCCCCGACCAGGGTTCATCCGAGACGGTAATTCGGGCTTTCGCGCGTGATCTGCACGTCGTGCACATGGCTTTCCTTGAGCCCCGCCCCGGTGATGCGGACGAACTGGCAGTTGCGGCGCATCTCCTCGATCGTGGCGCAGCCGGTATAGCCCATGGCGGCGCGCAGCCCGCCGACAAGCTGGTGGATCACCGTGCCGGCCGGTCCCTTGTAGGGCACCTGCCCCTCGATGCCCTCGGGCACCAGCTTGTCGGTCGCGGCATCCTTCTGGAAATAGCGGTCCGCGCTGCCCCGCGCCATCGCGCCCAGCGAGCCCATGCCGCGATAGGATTTGAAGCTGCGGCCCTGATACAGGATCACCTCGCCGGGGCTTTCATCAGTGCCGGCGATGGCGCTGCCGACCATGGCACAGCTGGCGCCCGCGGCGATCGCCTTGGCGAAATCGCCGGAATACTTGATGCCGCCATCGGCGATCACCGGCAGGCCATCGGCGCCGGCGCAGGCGTCCATGATCGCGGTCAGCTGCGGCACGCCGACCCCGGCAACCACCCGCGTCGTGCAGATGCTGCCCGGTCCGATGCCGACCTTGACGGCATCCGCGCCCGCCTCGATCAGTGCCCGCGTGCCTTCCGCCGTGGCCACGTTGCCCGCCACCACCTGCACCTCGTTCGAAAAGGTCTTCACCCGTTCGACCGCCCTGGCGACGCCTGCCGAATGGCCGTGAGCGGTATCGATCACGACCATGTCCACGCCCGCCTCGATCAGCGCCTGGCTGCGTGCAAAGCCCTCTTCGCCGACGGTCGATGCGGCGGCCACGCGCAGCCGCCCCAGCTCGTCCTTGCAGGCCAGCGGGTTCACCACCGCCTTCTCGGTATCCTTCAGCGTCAGAAGGCCGGTCAGATGACCCTGGCCATCGACGATCAGCAGCTTCTCGATCCGGCGTTCCTTCATCAGGTCGATGGCCTGCTGGCGATCGGCAGGCTCGGTCAGCATCGCCAGCCTGTCCGAGGTCATCATCACGCTGACCGGGGTGCGGTCGTCGCTGGCGAACCGCATGTCGCGATTTGTGACGATGCCGACGACGCGGCCCTCGGCATCGACGACCGGAAAGCCTGTGACGTTGTAGCGGTCCTGAAAGGCCTTCGCATCGGCCAGCGTCTGATCGGCGCGCAGCGTGATGGGCTTGTAGACGATGCCGCTTTCGAACCGCTTGACACGGCGCACCTCGTCGGCCTGCTGTTCGGTCGTCAGGTTGCGATGAATGACCCCCATGCCGCCTGCCTGCGCCATGGCGATGGCCATGCGGCTTTCGGTCACCGTGTCCATGGCCGAGGACAGAAGCGGAATGTTCATCCGGATGGTGCGCGTGACCTGGGTCGCGACATCGGCGGTCGAGGGCATCACCGTCGAGGCGGCGGGAACCAGAAGGACATCGTCAAAGGTCAGGGCCTCACGAATCTGCATGGGGTCATCCTTGCGGCAAGTTCGTTTGGCAGTTTCCCCTTTCACGCGCGGCGCCGATTGTCCAGAGCCGAAGAACCGGCGCCGGCCGCCGGGCTGCGTTGCAGCAAAGACACGCTGCCCCCAGGTCAGCGAGATCAGAACGTTGCGTCATCGGGCCGGCACGATTGATTGCATCACGAAGTCCCGTAAGGTGACAACCTGGATCGGTTGATCCGTCTAGGGAGGACAACTTATGAGATATACACTGACCGGCGCGGCCACCCTGCTGCTGAGCGCATCGCCCCTGCTGGCAGGCGGGATCGAACGCGCGCCGCAATCGCTGAGCCCGCTGTTCGAAGACGGAAACTACGCCGAGCTCAGCTTTGGCGGCGTCGATCCGACGGTCGAGGGCAAGGACCGCACGCCAGCGGCGGCCGGAGGCCCCTACAACACCGGCGACGTGGCGCAGGGCTACGGCTTCGTGGGTCTGGCCTACAAGCACCAGTTCACGCCCAGCATTTCCGGCGCCATCATCATCGAACAGCCCTTCGGCGCCGATATCCGTTATCCGACGCAACCCGGCGCGATCCCGGATCCGGGCCAGGACGGGTCGCTCCTTCTGGGCGGAACCAGCGCGAAGGTGGATTCCACCACCTTCACCGCGCTCGGACGCTACAAGTTCCAGAACAATTTCTCGGTTCATGGCGGCATCCGCGGGTCGCGTGCCGACGGCAAGGTCAGCCTGAACGGCGCGGCCTATGGTCCGGTGGCGGGCTATTCGGTCGATCTGGATACCGACACGGCCGTCGGCTGGGTGGCCGGCGCCGCCTGGGAAAAGCCCGAGATCGCGGCCCGCGTCTCGCTGACCTACAATTCCGAGGTCGAGCATGAATTCGACACGACCGAATCCGGCCCGCTGGTCGATCCCGACGGGGCCGGGCCGCTGCCGGCCCTGCCGCTGCTGACCGGCACCTCCATGACAAAGGTCAAGACCCCGGAAAGCTGGAACCTGGAATTCCAGACCGGCGTCGCGCCGGATACGTTGGTCTTCGGATCGATCCGCTGGGTGAACTGGTCCGAATTCCGGGTCGATCCGCGCAACTTCACCGCCGTGACCGGTGGCGGACTGGTCAGCCTGGAGGACACCACCACCTACACGCTTGGCGTGGGTCGCAAGTTCACCGATGCCTGGTCCGGTTCGGCCTCGTTCACCTATGAGAAGGCCGGGAATGATCTGGTTTCGCCGCTGGCCCCGACCAACGGGCGCAAGGGCATCACGCTGGCGGCGATTTATACGCGCGACAACATGAAGATCACCACCGGCGTCAACTATACCAAACTCGGCGATGCGAGGCCGGAAACCGGCACACCCGACACCGCGCGCGCGGACATGAAGGGCAATGACGCCTGGGGCGTGGGAATGAGGATCGGCTACAGTTTCTGATCGCCCGACCAGGAAGAAACGGAAAGGCCCGCCGCATCGTCGGGGCCTTTCCGCCAGCCCGCCCTGGTGCAAGGCTGTCGCCGATGCCGCTCCGGGCCGGGCGGCGCCACCCCGGCCGTCCCCGCACCGGTCATGGCCGCACCGAAACCTGCGCTGGCTTGACGCCCGCCCCTTTCCCTTGGGCGCGCCGCGGATTACCAAGTCCGAAACCAAGGACGGGGCGGCACATGATCCATCACAGCGGCCAGGACTGGCTTCGGGCAGCGAACCGGCGCGTTCTGCTGTTCGGCATGTCGGGACTGGGCAAGACCCATCTGTCGAACATGCTGCGCGCCTCGGGAGAGTGGTTTCACTATTCGGTCGATTACCGCATCGGCACCCGCTACATGGGCGAATATATCGCCGACAACTTCAAGCACGAGGCGATGAAGGTTCCGTTCCTGCGTGACTTGCTGCTATCCGACAGCGTCTATATCGCCAGCAACATCACCTTCGACAATCTGGCGCCGCTATCGACCTATCTCGGCAAGCCCGGCAGCCCCAGCCGCGGCGGCCTGCCTTTCGACGAATATCACCAACGTCAGGACCAGCACCGCCGGGCCGAGATCGCGGCGCTTCTGGACACCCATCACTTCATGTCCCGCGCAATCCGGATCTACGGCATTCCGCATTTCGTCTGCGACAGCGGCGGCTCGATCTGCGAGGTGGTCGATCCGGACGATCCCGACGATCCGGTCCTGTCGGCGCTGGCGCGCGATCTGCTGATGGTCTGGATCAAGGGCAGCGACGCGCATACCGCCGAACTGGTCCGCCGCTTCGACAGGGCGCCGAAACCCATGTATTACCAGCCCGAATTCCTCGAAAACGCCTGGGTCGCCTACCGGGTCGAGAAGGGCCTGACCGGCGACGAGGTCAACCCCGACGATTTCATCCGCTGGACCTATGCCCGCGCCCTGGCCCATCGCCAGCCGCGCTATCAGGCCATGGCGCGGCGCGGCATCACGGTGCTGGCCGAAGAGGTGGCCGAGGTGAAGGACCCGGCCGATTTCAATGCCCTCATCGCCCGCGCCATCGACCGGCGGCCGGACTGATCCGGCCCGCCGGCGGGCGCCGAAACCGTCCCGGGTCGCGCGCATCCGGCGCATTCGATCACGCCTGCCTCGTGTCTCTGCCTCGCGCTCTTTCCAAATACCTCGGGGGGAGTCGCGGGACGCGACGGGGGGCGGCGCCCCCCTTGCCCGCCCGCCATCGCGGCACGGCATCTTGCCGTGACCGCCGCTGCCTTCTACTTATCGGTCGCAAAAGGATCGCAGCCATGCCCATCACCCTGAACGAGAACCTGCCCGCCTACCGAATCCTGTCGGAAGAGGGCGTGATGGTGATGTCGCCGGGGCGTGCGGCAACCCAGGATATCCGCCCGCTGCGGATCGGCCTGCTGAATCTGATGCCCCGCAAGATCCAGACCGAGAACCAGTTCGCAAGGCTGATCGGCGCGACGCCCCTGCAGATCGACTTTCAGTTGATCCGCATGTCGGATCATGAAAGCCGCAATACGGCCGCCGACCACATGGAAAGCTTCTATCGTCCCTTCCGCGAGGTCGCGGCGACGGGCGAGAAATTCGACGGCCTCGTGATTACCGGCGCGCCGATCGAACACCTGCCCTTCGAGGCGGTCACCTACTGGGACGAACTGACCCAAGTCTTCGACTGGACCCAGACCCATGTCCATTCCACCTTCGGCGTCTGCTGGGGCGGGATGGCGATGGCCTGGCATTTCCACGGCCTTCCCAAGCACATCCTGGACGCCAAGGCCTTCGGCTGCTTTCGGCACCGGAACCTTTTGGCCGCCTCGCCCTATCTGCGCGGGTTCTCGGATGACGTGCTGGTTCCCGTCAGCCGCTGGACCGAGGTGCGGCAGGACGAACTGGACCAGCGCCCGGCCCTGACCACGCTGCTGGCCAGCGACGAGGTCGGCCCCTGCCTGGTCGAGGATCCGGGTCGCCGCGCGCTCTATATCTTCAACCACCTGGAATATGACAGCACGACGCTGAAGGACGAATATGACCGTGACGCGCTGGCCGGAAAGGCCATCGAGGTGCCGCGCAACTACTATCCCGACGACGATCCGGCCCGGATGCCGCTGAACCGCTGGCGCAGCCATGCGCATCTGCTCTACGGCAACTGGATCAACGAAATCTACCAGACCACGCAATACGACATGTCCAGGATCGGAACCCCTTGATGGCGAAAGCGAAACCCTCCGCGCCCGACCTGCCGCTGGTCGGCCAGATCAGCGACTATCTCGACCGGGGCGCCCCCAGGGACGTCCGCAAGACCATCGAGAAGGCCGGCAAGAAAGAGATCCTCGATCCCGGCTATCCCTACCGCGAGGAGATGGACAAGACCGATTACGAGGATCATCTGGAGATGCTGCAGTTGCAGCTTGTCCGTATGATGCACGACATTTCCTCGACCGGCAAACGTCTGGTGGTGCTGTTCGAAGGCCGCGATGCGGCCGGCAAGGGCGGCACGATCGAACGCCTGCGCGAGAACCTCAATCCGCGCTCGTGCTATATCGTGGCGCTTCCCAAGCCGACCGAACGCGAGGCGGGGCAATGGTATTTCCAGCGCTACGTGGACTGGCTTCCCGCTGCCGGCGAAATCGCGCTGTTCGACCGCAGCTGGTATAATCGCGGCGTGGTCGAGCGTGTCTTCGGCTTCTCGACCGAGACGCAGCGCAACGCCTTCTTCCGGCAGCTTCCGGGATTCGAGCAGACCCTGGTCGATGACGGCATCATCCTGGTCAAGCTGTGGCTGAACGTGGGCCGGGCCGAGCAATTGCAGCGTTTCCTCGACCGCGAGAAGGATCCGCTGAAACAGTGGAAGCTGTCGTCCATCGACGTGGAGGGTCTGGCCAAATGGGATGAGTATACCCAGGCGATTCACGACACGCTGAACCTGTCGCATTCGCCCATCGCGCCCTGGGCCGTGATCCGGTCCGACGACAAGCGCCGGGCCCGGATCGCGGCGATCCAGACGGTGCTGAACGCGGTCGATTACGCCGGCAAGGACCGCAAGCGGATCGGCGAGGTCGATCCCAAGATCGCCGGCGGTCCGGAAATGCTGCTGACCTGAACCGCGCAGGGTCCGCCGGTCCGCCGAACGGCCATGGCGGTCTGGAAAGGCTGCGGCGGTCGTGCCAGATTGGCACCGATCACAGGGGGAAAGACGCATGGATCTGTCAGTCAGCCGCGCCGTCGTGACCGGCGGTGCCTCGGGGCTTGGCCAGGCGACGGCCCGGCATTTTCGCGAACGCGGCGCGCAGGTCGTGCTGCTGGACCGCGATCCGGCCGGGGCAAGGGTCGCGCGGGCCATGGGCGCCGGTTTCGCCGAAACCGACGTGACCGATGAGGACAGCGTATCCCGCGCCATCGCGGCCTCGGTCGAGGCGATGGGCGGCATAGACATCTGCGTGAACTGCGCCGGCATCGTGATCGGTGAAAAGACCCTGGGCCGCGAGGCGCCGCACAGCCTGGCAGGCTTTCGCCGCACCGTCGAGATCAACCTGATCGGCAGTTTCAACGTGCTGCGGCTGGCCGCCGCCGAGATGGCGAGGAATGGCCGCGACGAGAACGGCGTCATCGTCAACACGGCCTCGATCGCGGCTTTCGACGGGCAGAAGGGACAGGCGGCCTATGCGGCCTCGAAGGCCGGGATCGCCGGGATGACGCTGCCAATCGCCCGTGACCTGTCTTCGCGCAACATCCGCATCTGCGCCATCGCACCCGGCATCTTCGCAACGCCGATGCTGCGCGGTCTGCCGACAGAAGTGCAGGACGGGCTGGCCGCCGGGGTGACCTTTCCCCGACGGCTGGGCGATCCGGCCGAATTCGCCCGGATGGCGGGAACGATCGTCGAGAACGCCTATCTGAACGGCGAGGTGATCCGGCTGGACGGCGGCCTGCGCATGACCTGAGACGGCCGGGGGCGCTTCGCCCCCCGGACCCCCCGAAGGTATTTGGAAAGAGCGCGAGGGAGAGGCGCAAAAGATTATCGATTCACGTCATGATCTTCTCGCGGATTATGAATTTGCCATTCGCCGGGCCGCTGTCTATCCAGCAGGCTTCGATGACGAGGCCCGATATGACCGCATTGCCCCCTTCTCCTGCTTTCGCCCTGCTGGATCGCGCGGCGACCGAACGGATTCTGATCCTTGACGGGGCGATGGGCACGCAGATCCAGAATCTGGACCTTGACGAAGTGGATTATGCCGGTACCGGCTCGGGACATGCCTGCGGGCATTCTTCGGAGCGACCGCAAAAGGGCAATAACGACCTGCTGGTCCTGACCCAACCCGAGGCGGTGGAGGACATCCACTATCGCTATGCCATGGCCGGGGCCGATATCGTCGAGACCAACACCTTTTCCTCGACCACCATCGCGCAGGCCGATTACGGACTGGAAGCGGCCGTTCACGATCTGAATGTCGCAGGCGCGCGCGTCGTGCGGCGGGCCCTGGACCGCGCCACCGCCGAGGATGGCAGGCCACGTTTCGTGGCCGGCGCCCTGGGCCCGACCAACCGCACCGCATCGATCAGCCCGGATGTGAACGATCCGGGATTTCGTGCCGTGACCTTCGACGATCTGCGGGCGGCCTATCTTCAGCAGGCCAGGGGCCTGATCGAGGGCGGCGCGGATATCCTGCTGATCGAGACGATCTTCGACACGCTGAACGCCAAGGCCGCGATCTTTGCCTGCCTTCAGGCGATGGAGGCGCATGGCCAGCGTATGCCGCTGATGATTTCAGGCACCATCACCGATGCCTCGGGGCGCACCCTGTCGGGCCAGACGCCCACCGCCTTCTGGCATTCGGTCCGCCATGCTCGGCCCTGGACGGTCGGGCTGAACTGCGCGCTTGGCGCCTCGGCCATGCGCCCGCATCTGGCCGAGATGGCTGGCGTGGCCGACACGCTGATCTGCGCCTATCCCAATGCCGGCCTGCCCAATGCCTTTGGCCAATACGACGAGGGGCCGCAGGATACGGCCCGGCAGGTGGCGGACTTCGCGCGCGAGGGGCTGGTCAATGTCGTCGGCGGCTGCTGCGGCACGACGCCCGATCATATTCGTGCCATCGCCGATGCGGTCGCAGAATTCAGCCCGCGAAAGGTGCCCGACTATGTCTGAACGCCAACTTCGGCTATCCGGCCTGGAACCCTTCGTGCTGACCGACGACATTCCCTTCGTCAATATCGGCGAACGCACCAACGTCACCGGCAGCGCCCGCTTCCGCAAGCTGGTCAAGAACCGCGATTATGCCGCCGCGCTGGAGGTCGCCCGCGATCAGGTCGAGAATGGCGCCCAGATCATCGACATCAACATGGATGAGGGGCTGATCGATTCGAAGGCGGCGATGTTCGAATTCCTCAACCTCCTGGCGGGCGAACCCGATATTGCCCGCGTGCCCATCATGATCGACAGTTCCAAATGGGAGGTGATCGAGGCCGGGCTGCAATGCGTCCAGGGCAAGCCGGTCGTCAACTCGATCAGCATGAAAGAGGGCGAAGACCAGTTTCGCCAGCACGCCCGGCTGTGTCTGGCCTATGGCGCGGCGGTCGTGGTGATGGCGTTCGATGAACAGGGCCAGGCCGACACCGCGGCGCGCAAGATCCAGATTTGCGAACGCGCTTATCGCATCCTTGTCGATGAAGTCGGCTTCCCGCCCGAGGATATCATCTTCGATCCCAACATCTTCGCCGTGGCCACGGGGATCGACGAACACAACAATTACGGCGTGGATTTCATCGATGCCGTGCGCTGGATCCGCGCGAACCTGCCCCATGCGCATGTTTCTGGTGGCGTGTCGAACCTGTCCTTCAGCTTTCGCGGCAACGAACCCGTGCGCGAGGCGATGCATGCGGTGTTCCTGTATCACGCCATTCAGGCGGGCATGGACATGGGCATCGTCAACGCGGGGCAACTGGCTGTCTATGACCAGATCGACCCGGACCTGCGCGATGCCTGCGAGGACGTGGTCCTGAACCGCAGCCCCGATGCTACCGAACATCTGCTTGAGATCGCCGAACGCTATCGCGGCGAAGGCGGGGCGCAGCGGCGGGAAAAGGATCTGTCATGGCGCGAATGGCCGATCGAAAAGCGGCTGGAACATGCGCTTGTCAACGGGATCACCGAATATATCGATGCCGATACCGAGGAGGCCCGCCAGGCGGCCCAGCGGCCGCTGCATGTGATCGAGGGCCCGCTGATGGCCGGGATGAACGTGGTGGGCGACCTGTTCGGCGCGGGCAAGATGTTTCTGCCGCAGGTGGTCAAGTCCGCGCGCGTGATGAAACAGGCGGTGGCGATCCTGCTGCCCTACATGGAAGAGGAAAAGCGCCTGAATGGCGGGACCGAGCGTGAAAGCGCGGGCAAGATCCTGATGGCCACCGTCAAGGGCGATGTCCACGACATCGGCAAGAACATTGTCGGCGTCGTGCTGGCCTGCAACAATTACGAGGTGATCGACCTGGGCGTCATGGTGCCCAGCCAGAAGATCCTGGACGTCGCGCGTGAACAGAATGTCGATGTGATCGGCCTGTCGGGCCTGATCACCCCCAGCCTGGACGAGATGGTCCATGTGGCGCAGGAGATGGAACGCGAGGGCTTTCATCTGCCGCTGTTGATCGGCGGGGCCACGACCTCGAAGATCCACACGGCGGTCAAGATCGCACCACGCTATCACAGGGGCGCTGCCGTCTATGTCACCGATGCCAGCCGCGCGGTCGGCGTCGTCTCGTCGTTGCTGTCACCCGCCCAGCAACAGAATTACGTTGCGGGCATCCGGGCCGAATACAGCGAGGTGGCCGACCGGCACGAACGCGCCGAGGCTGCCAAGTCGCGCCTGCCCCTGCAGGCCGCGCGGGACAACGCGCTGAAACTGGACTGGACCGGATTCGCCGCGCCCACGCCATCCTTTTCGGGAAGGCGGGTGATCGAGGACTGGGATCTGGCGCAGATCGCGCGCTATATCGACTGGACCCCGTTCTTCCAGACCTGGGAATTGAAGGGCGTCTATCCGCGCATCCTCGACGATGAAAAACAGGGGCAGGCCGCGCGCAGCCTGTTCGACGACGCCCAAGAGATGCTGGCCCGGATCATCGAGGGCGGCTGGTTTCGGCCCCGCGCGGTCGTGGGCTTCTGGCCGGCCAACGCGGTGGGCGACGATATCCACCTGTTTACCGGCGAGGATCGGTCCGAGGTGCTGGCACGCTTTCACACGCTGCGCCAGCAGGTGACCAAGCGCAAAGGCCGCCCCAACGTGGCGCTGTCCGACTTTGTGGCACCCGAGGGGCACCGCGATTATCTGGGCGCTTTCGTCGTCACCGCAGGGCCCGAGGAACAGGAAATCTCGGCCCGGTACGAACGCGCCAACGACGATTACGGCGCGATCATGGTCAAGGCGCTGGCCGATCGCATCGCCGAGGCGATGGCCGAGATGCTGCACGAACGGGTCCGCCGCGAGTTGTGGGGATATGCCCCCGACGAAGCCCATGCGCCCCAGGACCTGATCGCCGAGCCCTATGCCGGCATCCGCCCGGCCCCCGGCTATCCGGCGCAGCCCGACCACACCGAAAAGGACACGCTGTTCCGCCTGCTGGACGCCGAAGCCGCGACCGGGGTGACGCTGACGGAAAGCATGGCGATGTGGCCGGGATCGTCGGTGTCGGGCCTCTATATCGGTCATCCAGAGGCCTATTATTTCGGCGTGGCCAAGATCGAACAGGATCAGGCGCGCGATTATGCCGATCGCAAGGGCATGTCGCTGGCCGAGGTCGAACGCTGGCTGGCCCCGGTGCTGAACTACCAGCCAAAGGCAGACGCCGCCTGATGGCGCGAGAACCGGCCGCCGCCCAGCCTGTGCCCGCGACGCGGCCGGGCCGGGCCGGGGTCGCGCGATGCTACAGCGCCATCCGCGCGGCCCGGATCGCGATGCGCAGATCGGGCCGGATGTCGGCAGGCGGCGCATGGCCCAGGTCACGCGCGCGGGCCGATGACATCAGCTTGGCCTGCATCCCCTCGGGGCGGCTGCGGTCGTGGATGAACCGGCCCCGCCAGCCGGCCAGGTCAGCGATCATCCGGTAATATTCATCGACGCTGTAATCCCGGTCCGCCCCGACATTCAGCAGCAGCGGCAGGGTTTGCAGACGGTTCAGCGCCGTCAGCACGAACCGGGCCAGATGATCGACGGCCAGAAATTCGCGCCGTGCCCGACCCCCGCCCCAGATCGTCACATGATCGGCGCCATCCGCCTTGGCGCGCAGGATCTTGGTGATCGCTGCGGCGACCAGATGGGCCGAATCCCGTCCGAAATGATCCTGCGCGCCGAACAGATTGCACGGAATCAGGGTCCGGTAGGCGAATCCGTGTTGTCCCGAGATCGCCGCGCAAAGCCGCGCCGCCGTGATCTTGGCCAGGGCATATCCCTCATTCGAAGGCTCCAGCGGGCCAGCCAGCACATCCTCTTCCACCAGCGGCTGGCGCCAGTCGCGCGGATAGATGCAGGACGAGCCGATATTGACCAGCCGCGACACGCCGGCCCGGAACGCACCCATGATCAGGGCATCGTTGAGCCGCAGGTTTTCCGCCAGAAACCCGGTCGGATCGTCCAGGTTGGCCTGAATCCCGCCGACTTTCGCCGCCGCGTGGATCACCGCCTCGACCCGGTGCGCGGTGATCCAGTCGGTCACCGCCTCTCGCTGCGTCAGCGGCAATTCGGCGCGCGATGGCGCCAGCAGGTCAAGCCCCGGCGCGACCCGGGGCGCCAGCCGCAGCAGCGCGCGGCCGACCATGCCGCTGCCGCCGGTCAGCAGAACGCGCATCAATCGCCGCTGTCGCGGGCATAGACATCCTCGTAGCGGATGATGTCATCCTCGCCCAGGTAGGATCCGGTCTGCACCTCGATCAGCACCATCGGCACCTTGCCCGGATTTTCCATCCGGTGGCGCGCGCCCAGCGGGATATAGATGGACTGGTTTTCGGTCACCAGCGTGACGTGATCGTCAACCGTGACCCTGGCCGTGCCGCTGACCACGATCCAGTGTTCGGAGCGATGGACGTGGCTTTGCAGCGACAGCGCCGCGCCCGGCTTGACCACGATCCGCTTGACCTGAAAGCGGTCGGCCAGCGCCAGCGTCTCGAACCAGCCCCAGGGGCGGTGATCGCGCGGGAACGCCTCGGCCTGCTTGCGGCCTTTCTTCTTCAGCGCGGTAACGGCCTGCCGCACATCCTGCGCGCGCGATTTGTCCGCAACCAGGACCGCGTCCCCGGTGGCCACGACCATCACGTCCTGCAATCCGATACCCACCAATTGCAGATCCGCATGGTCCGATCGCAGCAGCACGTCGCGGCAATCGATGGCGGTGGAATTGGCATCGGCGACGACCCCGTCGCCGGCAGGCATCCGTTCCAGCTGCTCGCGCCAGACCGCGTCCCAGCCGCCCAGATCGGACCAGCGGCCCGAAAAACGCACCACGGTCAGATTGTCGGCCTTTTCCATCACCGCGTAATCGATGGAATTGTCCGGCAGACTTTCCCAGGGCGCTCGCGCCAGCCGCAGGAAACCCAGATCGCGGCGGGCGCCGTCCAGCGCAGCCCGCACCGGCGTCTGATAGTCGGGGGCATGGGCGTGAAACGCCTCGATCATGGCGCGGGCGCTGAACAGGAAGATCCCCGCATTCCACAGGTAATTTCCCTGCGCCAGCATCTGCGCCGCGCGTTCCGCGTCAGGCTTTTCAACGAAACGCGCCAGAGGCTGGGGACCCTCGCCACCGCCGGCCAGTTCCAGATAGCCATAGCCTGTTTCGGGGCGGTCCGGGGTGATGCCGAAGGTGACGATGCGCCCCTGCTTCGCGGCCTGCGCGCCTTCGGACACGGCCGCCGCAAAGGCCTTCGGATCCGGAATGACATGATCCGAGGGCGCCACCAGCAGCAGCCGCTCGGGATCGTCGTCGGCGACCATCAGCGCCGCCGCAAGGATCGCGGGCGCTGTGTTGCGTCCCGCCGGTTCGATCGCGATCGCTGCGGGTTCAAGCCCAAGCTGATCCAGCTGTTCGGCCACGATGAAACGGAAATCCGCGTTGGTCATCACGATCGGCGGGGCATAGCCCGGTCCGGACAGCCGTCGGGCCGAGGCCTGAAACAGCGTCTCATCCCCGATCAGCGCCGCGAATTGTTTCGGGAAGGCCTTGCGCGAGACCGGCCATAGCCGCGTCCCTGAACCGCCCGCCATCAGCACCGGAGTGATCGTCTTCATTCCATGACCCCATAGGCGCGGCGCGCCAGCCTTTCGGTTTCCAGAAGCCGCCGGTCCTCGGCGACCATTTCGGCCACAAGTTGCGCGAAAGAGATGCGCGATGTCCAGCCAAGCAGAGCGCGGGCCTTGGCGGCGTCGCCTTGCAGGACGTCCACCTCGGCGGGGCGGAAATAGGTCGGGTCGATGCGGATCAGGCAGCGCCCCGTGGCCGCGTCGTGCCCGGTCTCGTCCAGCCCCGCGCCGCGCCATTCCAGCCGGGTGCCGGTCTCGGCAAAGGCCGCCTCGCAGAAATCGCGGACGCTGTGGGTCCGGCCCGTGGCCAGAACGAAATCTTCGGCCCTGTCGTGTTGCAGGATCCGCCACATGCCCTCGGCATAGTCTCGTGCGTGACCCCAGTCGCGCAGGGCGTCCAGATTGCCCAGATAGAGACAATCCTGAAGTCCCATCTGCAAGGCGGCCACCGCGCGGGTGATCTTGCGCGTCACGAAGGTTTCGCCCCGGACCGGGCTTTCATGGTTGAACAGGATGCCGTTGGACGCGAACAGGCCATAGGCCTCGCGGTAATTCACCGTGATCCAGTAGGCATAAAGCTTGGCCGCGCCATAGGGCGAGCGCGGATGAAACGGCGTCGTCTCTGTCTGCGGCACCTCGGCCGCCTTGCCGTACAGCTCGGATGTCGAGGCCTGATAGAAGCGCGTTCCGGCCAGGTTCAGCAATCGCATCGCCTCCAGCAGACGCAGAGGGCCGATGGCATCGGCATTGGCGGTGTATTCCGGCATGTCGAAACTGACGCGGACATGGGATTGGGCGGCGAGGTTGTAGATCTCGTCCGGCCGGATTTCCGCCAGGGTGCGGATCAGCGCGCTGCCATCGGTCATGTCGCCGTAATGCAGATGAAAGCGCCGGTTGCGGTGCGGGTCGATCGACAGATGGTCGATTCGCGCGGTATTGAAGCTGGATGACCGGCGCTTGAGCCCGTGAACCTCGTAGCCCTTTTCCAGCAGCAGATCGGCCAGATAGGCCCCGTCCTGCCCGGTGATCCCGGTGATGAAGGCGCGTCTCGTCATGCCTGTCCCGCGACGCGGTCCACGATCTCGCGCAGGCGCGCGATCTGGTCGGGGATCGGGTAATGGTGGTTGCCGGTGAACAAGCCGTCGCGGTCAATGCGATCGGCCGCGACAATCGGTCCCGCGACGCTGTGATCCAGCTTGGCGATGACGGGATTGTTCAGGAAATTTCCGGCGACGACGGGGCGGCTTTCGATCCCGCCCTGGGTCAGCGCGGCGACAAGGGCGCCACGACGGCCCGCCAGCCGATTCTTCAGGATCATCGCGAAGCCGAACCACGACGACATGCCGGTTTCGGCCTGGATATCCAGATCGGGATGGTCCGCGAAAGCCTTCCCGAAGATCGCGGCGTTGCGGCGCCGTTCCTCGACGAATTCCGGCAGCTTGCGTAACTGTTCGGTTCCCGTCGCCCCCTCCATCTCCAGCGGGCGCAGGTTATAGCCGGGCAGCACGAAGCGGAACTGACGCTGGAACGGGTCTGGATCGACCGGCAGATGGGTGTCGTCGGGCAGGCCGCGGGTCCAGCCATGGGCACGCAGGCAGATCAGGTTGTGGTGCAGCTTGCGATCATTGGTGACGACCATGCCGCCTTCCATCGTGCAGATATGATGCGAGAAGAAGCTGGAAAACGTGCCCAGATCCCCCCATGCCCCGGCCGCCCGCCCGTCCAGCGAGGCGCCCATGGATTCGCAATTATCCTCGATGAGCAGCAGGTCGTGGCGGTCGCAGATGGCGCGCAGCCGGTCCAGCCGCGCCGGATTGCCCAGCAGGTTCACCGCCAGGATCGCGCGCGTCCGTGGCGTGATCGCGGCGCAGGCCAGATCGGGATCGATGTTCAGCGTGGACGCCTCGACATCCACGAAGCGCAGTTTCAGGCCGGTCTGCGTCACCGGGAAATAGCTCGTGGACCAGCTGACCGCGGGCACGATCACCTCGTCGCCGGCGCGCCAGTCCAGATCGGGGTGCCAGAAGGCCGCCGCCAGCGCCAGCAGGTTCGCGGCCGATCCCGACGAGGCCATCACCGCGTGCTGGCTGCCGACACGCGCGGCAAAGGCGGTTTCGAAGGCCGCGACCTCGGGGCCCATCGTGTGCCGACCCGAGACGATGACGCGTTGCAGCGCCCGGCATTCGGCATCGTCCCAGGTCGTGCTGGCAAGGGGATAGAACACGCGCGCGCCTCTGGTCATGCTGCGCCCAGCCATAACCGAAGGCGCCGCCCCCGCCAAGCGGCCGCGCGGGATTTGATCTAGTCCGCCGATTTCATCGGCTTGCCCGCGACATAGGTCTGCGCCACGGCGCGGTCGTCGCCCATGATCTGAAGGATGAACAATTCCTCGGCCAGCGTTCCGGCGCGTTGGGCGCGCAGCGCCATCGCCGGCGTCGCGCGGCTGTCCAGAACGACCAGATCGGCGGCGCTGCCGGCGGCCAGCGTGCCGATCTCGTCCTGCAAGCCCAGGGCTTGCGCATTGCCGCGCGTGACCCAGTGGAAGGCCGCCAGGGGATGCAGCTTCTGCCCGCGCAGTTGCAGAATCTTGTAGCCCTCGTTCAGGGTCTGCAGCATCGAATAGCTGGTGCCGCCGCCAATATCGGTAGCGATGCCGCAGGCGATCCCCGCCGTCCGCAGCCCGGCCTCGTCGAACAGGCCCGAGCCGAGAAACAGGTTCGAGGTCGGGCAGAAGACGGCGCGGCTGCCGGTTTCGGCCATGCGAGTGATCTCGCGCGGGCGCAGGTGGATGGAATGGCCCAGAAGCAGTTTTTCCGAAAGCAGGCCGTAGGTTTCGTAGATGTCCAGGTAGTCGCGGGCGTCGGGATAGAGGCCCAGCGTGAAGGCGATCTCGTCCAGGTTTTCGGACAGATGCGTCTGGATATGGCAATCGGGAAATTCTTGGACAAGCCGGCGCGTGGCCGCCATCTGCTCGGGCGTCGAGGTGATGGCGAAGCGCGGGGTAATGGCGTAACGCTGCCGCCCCTTGCCGTGCCAGCGTTCGATCAGCGCCTTGCTGTCGTCATAGCCCTGCTGCGGGGTGTCCAGAACCTGGGGCGGGGCGTTGCGGTCCATCATCACCTTGCCGGCGATCATGGCCATGTTCCGGGCATGGGCGGCGGTGAACAGCGCCTCGGCGCTTTCGGGATGGACCGAGCAGAAGGCGACAGCCGTGGTCGTGCCGTGGTCGGTCAGCAGGTTCAGGAAGGCGTCGGCCATGGCCGGGGCGTGACCCTGCTGGTTGAAGCGCGCCTCTTCGGGGAAGGTATAGGTATTCAGCCAGTCCAGAAGCTGCGTACCCCAACTGGCCACCACCTGAACCTGCGGGAAATGGATATGGGTATCGATGAAACCGGGCAGGATGAGGTTCGGGCGATGGTCGATTTCCGCAATCCCCGGCCTGGCCAGAACCGCGTAGTCGTCGACGGCCAGGATGCGGCCATCGTCGATCAGGACGGCGCCGTCTTCGAGGTAGCGGTGATTGTCCGCGGTTTCCGCCGGGTCGGCATGAAAATCGAGGACGCGGCCCCGGATCAGCTGTTGCATGGGTATTTGTTCAACGAAGAAGTGGCGGTCAGCCGGGCGATCAGCTCGGCGGCGGTGGTGGCGGCGATGACGGAGGGGCGCTTGTCACGTGTCAGGCCGGCGCCGATGGGACAGACCAGCGGCGCCGGATCGAGGCCCTGCTTGCGGGCGAAACCGCTGAAGCGGGCACGTTTCGTGGCGCTGCCGATCATGCCGACATAGCACAAATCGTCGCGGCTCAGCGCCTCGGCGGCCAGCAGGAAGTCCAGCGCGTGATCATGGGTCAGGATGACGACGGCGCTGCCGGGGCGGGCGGCGCGAATCAGGGCTTCGGGCAGCGGCGACATGCGGGTTTCGATGCCGGGGGCGGCCTGCGCCAGCTCCGGCGCGCGCTGATCGATCAGGGTGACGTTGACCGGCAGCGGTTGCAGCGCCAGCGCCAGCGCCCGGCCGACATGGCCCGCACCGAAGATCAGCGCGTCGGGATGGTCTTCGAGGGCAGACGGCTCGCGGTCCAGGCACAAGGTGACGCGGCCGCCGCAGCACTGGCCGATCTCGGGGCCCAGCGGAACCTCCATCCGCGCGCTTTCCTCGGAGCGCGCGATCATCTGCCGGGCGCGGTCGATGGCCATGTATTCCAGCTGTCCGCCGCCGATCGTGCCGGTGACGCGATGGGGCTCGACGATCATTTCGGCCCCGGCATCGCGCGGAGTCGATCCCGACGTCGCGATGACGCGGACCCGGATCATCCCCGAAGCCGGTTCACGGCCATCAGCACGCGTTCGGGCGTGGCCGGCGCATCCAGCCGCGCCGGTTCGCGGTAGTCGCCGATCGACGCGACGGCCATGTTGATCGCCTCGAAGACGCTGATGCCCAGCATGAAGGGCGGTTCGCCCACGGCCTTGGACCGCTTGATCGTGCGTTCGGCGTTTTCCGACCAGTCGGCCAGCTTCACGTTGAAGACACGCGGCCTGTCCGAGGCCAGCGGGATCTTGTAGGTCGAGGGCGCATGGGTGCGCAATTGTCCCTTGTCGTCCCACCACAATTCCTCGCAGGTCAGCCAGCCGGCGCCCTGGACGAAGGCACCCTCGATCTGCCCCTTGTCGATGGCCGGGTTCAGCGAGCGGCCGACATCGTGGATCACATCGGTCCGGTCGATCACGTATTCGCCCGTCAGCGTATCGACCGAAACCTCGGACACCGCCGCGCCGTAGGCAAAGTAATAGAAGGGCCGGCCGCGACCCGTCGCGCGGTCCCAGTGGATCTTGGGCGTCTTGTAAAAGCCCGCCGCCGACAGGTGAATGCGCGCCATGTAGGCCGCGGCGATCACCTCGTCGAAGGGAACGTCCTGCCCGCCCGCGCGGATATGACCGGGGATGAAGCGCACCTCGTCGCGCGGGGCCTGCCAGCGCTCGGCGACGAAATCGATCAGTCGCGCCTTGATCTGTTCGGCCGCGTCCAGCGCGGCCATGCCGTTCAGGTCGCTGCCCGACGAGGCCGCCGTGGCCGAGGTATTGGGCACCTTTTCGGTCGTCGTGCGGGTGATCTTGATCCGGGATATGTCGCATTGGAACGCCTCGGCCACGATCTGGGCGACCTTGGTATTCAGCCCCTGCCCCATCTCGGTGCCGCCATGGTTCAGCGAAATCGAGCCGTCGGAATAGACATGGATCAGCGAACCGGCCTGGTTGAACCAGGTCGCGGTGAAACTGATGCCGAATTTCACCGGTGTCAGCGCGATGCCCTTGCGGATCACGCCAGCCTTCGCGTTCCAGTCCAGCACCGCCTGACGGCGAGCGTGATAATCGCAGTCGGTTTCCAGTTCCTGAAAGATGCGCGGCAGGATCTGATCCTCGACCGGCTGATGATAGGGGGTCAACTGGCCGTTCCGATACAGGTTCTTCCGCCGGATCTCGTAGGGGTCGCGGCCAAGGGCATAGGCGATTTCCTCGATCATCCGTTCGGCCACGATCACGCCCTGCGGGCCGCCGAAGCCGCGAAAGGCGGTATTGCTGACGGTGTGGGTGCGCAGCGGATGGCTGCGCAATTCGACATCGGGGTAGAAATAGGCGTTGTCGGCGTGGAACAGCGCCCGGTCGGTGACGGGGCCGGACAGATCGGCCGAGAAACCGCAGCGCGCATACCAGTCGCCATCGACGGCGAGGATATGCCCGTCGTCGTCGAAGCCGACTTCGTAATCCACGACGAAGTCATGGCGCTTGCCGGTGGCGATCATGTCGTCGTCGCGGTCGGGACGAATCTTGACCGCGCGATTCCAGCGTTTCGCGGCGACGGCGGCAACGCAGGCGAACAGGTTCATCTGCGTTTCCTTGCCGCCAAAGCCGCCGCCCATGCGGCGCACGTTCACGACGACCGAATGGCTGGGCACGTCCAGAACATGGGCGACCATGTGCTGCACCTCGGACGGGTGCTGGGTCGAGACATTGATGACCACATCCTCGTCCTCGCCGGGCACGGCCATGGCGATCTGACCTTCGAGATAGAAGTGATCCTGCCCGCCGATGCCGAAACGGCCCTTGATGCGACGCGGCGCCGTCGCCATCGCGGCACGGGCATCGCCGCGCCGCAGGGTCAGCGGATCGGTCACATAATCATGACCCGCATCCCGGGCGGCGATCGGATCCAGCGCGAAGGGCAGGGCCTCATACTCGATCTGTGCCTTCTGCGCAGCGCGGCGGGCCTGATCGCGGCTCTCGGCGATAACGGCGAAGACCGGCTGGCCCCAGAACAGCACATGGTCCTGGGCGAAGACCGGATCGTCATGCTTGCCATTGGGCGAGACATCGTTGACGCCCGGCAGGTCGGCGGCGGTCAGCACGCCCAGCACGCCGGGATGGGCCAGCGTGTCGGTGAAATCCATGCCGGTGATCCGGCCATGCGCGCATTCCGACAGGCCCAGATAGGCATGGATCAGACCCTGAGGCTCGGGAAGATCGTCGGTGTAGTCGGCCCGGCCGGTGACATGCTTGATGGCGCTGTCATGGGCTGTTTCGCTGTGGGCCAGGCCGCGGATGGTGGTGTCGTCCTTCATCGTCAAACTCCTGCCGCGTGATTCAGCCGCACCGGCAGATCCGGTTCGGATTGTTCCAGCCAGAAACGGCGGAACAGATTGGCCGCGACGGCCTGCCGGTATTCGGCGCTGGCCCGCCAGTCGCTGAGCGGCTGGAAATCTTCGGCCACGGCATCGGCGGCCGCTTCGAAGCTTTCGACCGCGAAGGGCTGGCCGGTCAATGCGGCCTCGGCGCGGGCGGCGCGTTTCGGGATGGCCGCCATGCCGCCAAAGGCGATGCGCGCCTCGGTGATGACATCATTTTCAACGCTCAGGCAAAAACCGGCGGCGACGGCGGTGATGTCGCTGTCGCGGCGCTTGCTGATCTTGTAGGCCGCGACCCGTGCATTCGGGCGGGTCGGTATCACGATCTCCTCGACGAACTCGTCGGGCTGACGGTCCTGCTTGCCGTAATCGATGAAGAAATCCTGCAACGCGACCTCGCGCCGCGCCGCGCCCCTGCGCAGCACGATCCGCGCGCCAAGCGCGATCAGCAGGGGCGGCGTGTCCCCGATGGGGGATCCGTTGGCGATATTCGCCCCGATCGTGCCCATGTTGCGCACCTGCCAGCCGCCGATGCGCAGCCAGTAATCATGCGCGGCCGGGATGTGCCTTGCGATCAGCGGCGCGGCCTCGGAATAGGTCACGCCCGCGCCCAGACGGATCTGATCGCCCTCGACGCGGATACCCTTCATCAGATGGCCGATGAACACCGCCGGGGAAATGTCGCGCAGGAATTTCGTCACCCACAGACCCACATCGGTCGCGCCCGCGACCAGCGTGGCTTCGGGGTTCTCTGCCAGCACGGAGGCCAGATCGTCGGTATCGGCAGGGATGATGGCGCGCTGGCCATCCCTGGACAATTCCACCCGCCGGCCCCACATGCCCTGCAACCTTCCGGCAACCGTTTCGCGTTCAAGGGTCAGCGCATCGCGCGCCTGTCCGCCCTCGCGGCCGGCGGCCAGCGCCGCCTTGACGATCGGCTCGTATCCGGTGCAGCGGCACAGGTTGCCTTGCAAGGCCTCCTCGATCTGGGCCACGCCCGCCTCCGGGTTGCTCATCCACAGGCCGTAGAGGGCCATCACGATACCCGGCGTGCAGAAGCCGCACTGGCTGCCGTGATGGGCGACCATCGCCTTCTGGATCGGATGCAGACCGCCCTTGGGTCCGCGCAGATGTTCGACCGTGACAATGTGGCAGCCGTGGCAGGATGCCAGAAAGCGGATGCAGGCGTTGATCGGCTCATAGATCAGCCCGGATCCGGTCAGTCGGCCCAACAGCACCGTGCAGGCGCCGCAATCGCCCTCGGCACAGCCCTCCTTGGTGCCGGTCAGACGGCGCGAGATGCGCAGGAAGTCCAGCAGCGTGTCGGCGGCGCCGACCTCGCCGAGGCTTATCTCCTGATCGTTCAGCAGAAAGCGCAATCGGGGCGTCATGGCATTCCTCCTCGCTGTGAACCCGTCCGGAAAGGTAGGCCGGAAAAAAGGATTGCGAAATCACTCGCGACGCGGAAGACTTTACACGAAACGTTGAAAGCGGCCTACGCAAATGTCCTATCTCGAAAGCCTGCGTGTTTTCGTCCGTGTGGTCGAGCTTGGCTCGATCACCGCGGGCGGGCGCGATCTGCGGCTGTCGCCCGCCGTCGCCTCGAACCGGATCAAGGATCTGGAAAACCGCTTCGGCGTGCGGCTGCTGAACCGCACCACCCGCAAGCTGACCACGACCGAGATCGGCCGCAGCTTCTATGACCATGCCCGCCGCGTCATCGACACGCTGGACGAGGCCGAGGCGATGGTCAGCAGCTTTTCCGGCAAGCCGCAGGGCGTGATCCGGCTGACCGCGCCCCTGGGTCTGGGCCGGCGTCTGATCGCGCCGCTGATCCCGCCCTTCTGCGCCGAGAATCCCGGCGTCGATGTGCGCTTGCGCCTGTCCGACCGAAACGTGAATATCGTCGAGGATGCCATTGATCTGGCTTTCTTTCTTGGCGACCCTGCGGATTCCGCGCTGAAATGGCGCAAGATCGCGGACGCGCCGCGTGTGCTGGTCGCCGCGCCCGCCTACCTGGCCGCGCAAGGCACGCCGAAACGCCCCGAGGATCTGGCCGATCACAACTGCCTGCTGCTGCGATATCCGCGCAGTCCGGAATATTTCTGGGTTCTGGATACCGCCGAGGGGCCGCAGAAAATGATGGTCGGCGGCCGCTATGACACGGATGACGGCGACGTGCTGACAGGTTGGGCGCTTGCCGGACACGGCATCGCCAACCGGCCGCGATACGAGGTGGCCGCCGATCTGGCGGCGGGCCGGCTGGTCGAGGTTCTGCCCGGCACGCCGCCGCCGCCCTCGCAATTCGGCTGCCTGACCCCGCATCGTCGGTTGCAGGATCCCAAGGTCCGCATGTTCGCCGACCATTCCGTGCGCGAGTTGAAGAAAATCTTCTAGCCCTCGCAGCCGGTCGCATGGCCCCTTCATCACGACGGCTTCACGACGAGGTGATGAGCATAGTCCGAGAAATCGGGTGGGCGACCTGTCCAGCCGGTTAAGGTTAACGGCGGCATCCGCTGTCGGATAGCCGGTATCAGGAGGTAAGTCTTTGCGTAATAAAAAGAAAACGATAGCCGCCGCGGCCACGGCGATGATTCTCGGCCTGCCGGCTGCGGGTTGGACTGCAACCTTCAAGGCAAATCTGGTCGAACTGAACAACTCGGGGGTGAGCGGAAGCGTCACTTTCGTGGTGAATGAGGCGCTGACTCTGCTGACGGTCAGTGCCCGGATCATGGGGCTGGAGCCGAACGCCCTGCACATCAACCACGTCCATGGCCGCTTCAACGAAGATGGCACGCCCAAGGATTCGATCCTGCCCACGGCCGATCTGGACACGGACAAGGACGGATTTGTGGAAGTGCTGGAGGCGCTGCCGAACTACGGCGACATCCTGCTGTCGCTGGAGCCGTCGCTGGCGCTGCCTTCGAGCGACCCGTCCAAGGTTCATACCGGGCCGATTTCCGACGCTTCGGGAAATCTGTCCTATGACCTCGACTTCGATCTGACCGACGACGCGGTCTTCTTCAGTCCGGTCTCGCGCGTCAACTACACCGCGGCGGATCTTTTCCCGCTGTTCCTGCGCGAATACGTCGTTCACGGCCAGACCGTGCCCGACGGCGTGCGCCAGGACGGGGAAGGCAATCTGCTGCCGGCGGGATATGACGCGACGCTGCCCGTTGCCGCGGCCGAATTGTCGCCCGTGCCTCTGCCCGCGACGGGGCTGCTGCTGATGGGTGGCCTGGGCTTTCTGGGTGCCATCAGGAAACGCCGCCGCGCGGCTGTCTGAGAAATCTTCCGGCGCGGCGGCAACCTGTCGCCGCGCCCCCGCCGGCATCGGCATCAGAGGCCAGACCCCTACATCCCGGCCGTATCGGCGGCGCCCGCCGCCCGGAACCAGCGAATGATGCGGGCCCGCTCTTCCGGTTCGATAAAGCTGACATTGGCGGGCGGCATCGCGTCGGTCAGTCCCGCCTGCACATAGATCTCGCGCGCGGCGCGGGCGATGTCTGCGGGGGTTTCGAGAAAGATCCCCTTCGGCGCGTGATAGATACCTTCATAGCCCGGCTGCCGCGCATGGCACATCGCGCAGCGGCCCATCACGATGTCGCTGACCTGCTGGAAGCCCTCGGCATCGGCGAAACGCTGTTCGGACGGGGACAGGGTGCGGGCCTCGGCCTGTTCGTAGCTGTCCTGATTCAGTCCGGCCGAGCTGAGCCACATGATCATGATGAACAGAACCGCCGTCACCAGCCAGGTCCACCACAATTCGCCCTTGCGCGAATGCATGGTGTTGAAGAAATGCCGAATTGTGACGCCCATCAGAAAGATCAGCGCGGCGATCAGCCAGTTGTACTGGCTGGCGAAGGCCAGCGGGTAATGGTTGGACAGCATCAGGAAGATGACCGGCAGCGTCAGGTAGTTGTTGTGGGTCGAACGCAGCTTGGCGATCTTGCCGTATTTCGGATCCGGCGCGCGCCCGGCCTTCAGGTCGGCGACGACGATCCGCTGATTGGGCATGATGACCAGAAACACGTTCGCGGTCATGATCGTCGCGGTGAAGGCGCCCAGATGCAGCAGCGCGGCGCGGCCGGTGAAGACCTGATCGTAACCCCAGCCCATCGCCACCAGCGCCGCGAACAACAGCAGCATCAGCACCGTCGGACGTTCGCCCAGCGGCGATTTGCAAAGCCGGTCATAGATCAGCCAGCCAAGCGCCAGCGATCCCGCCGAAATCAGCACCGCCTGCCAGGTCACCAGATCCATCTTCGCGGGATCGATCAGGAACAGCTGCGAATTCGCCCAGTAGGTGACCATCAGCAAGGCCGCGCCCGACAGCCATGTCGAATAGCTTTCCCATTTGAACCAGGTCAGATGTTCGGGCATCCGCTCGGGCGCGACCAGGTATTTCTGGATATGGTAGAAGCCGCCGCCATGGACCTGCCATTCCTCGCCATGGGCGCCTTTCGGCAGATGCGGCGCCTTTTGCAGCCCCAGATCCAGCGCGATGAAATAGAAGGATGACCCGATCCAGGCGATCGCGGTGATGACATGGGTCCAGCGAATGGCGAAGGCCAGCCATTCCCAGATGACGACGTGATCCGGAACCATCGCTCAGCTTCCCCGATAGGTTGAAAATCCGAAGGGCGAGATCAGCAGCGGGACATGATAGTGATCGTCCTGCGACATTCCGAACCGGATCGGGATCAGGTCCAGAAAGCGCGGGTTTTCCGCCGCGATGCCGGTCGCATCCATCCACGCGCCCGCGTGAAACTGCAACTCGTAGGTTCCCGTCGCGAAATCCGCCTCTGGCAGGATCGGCCGGTCGGTGCGGCCGTCCGCATTGGTGCGAAGCCGCGCCAGTTCGGTTCGCTGCCCGTCCGTCAGCCGATACAGCGCCACCTCCATCCCCTCGGCCGGAGCGCCGCGGGCGGTATCAAGAACATGGGTTGTCAGAAATCCCGGCATCCTCGCCTCCCCTGATGATTGCCGCCTGATTGATAACCGATCCGCCACGACAGGCGAGACACGGCAGAGGCAAGGCAGTCTTTACATCTGGTGCATAATCGCACATGCCCGGCCCCGGAAGAATGTTTCCCCGCAGATGGCCAGGCGGTTCGCCACGAAGGAAGCGCCGGCGCAAACAGGCCCCCCGCCATGTGCCGCGGCGAAAGCCGGCCGCATCAGCCCGCAAGCCGGGCCACGGCCGCTTGCGCCCGGCCTTGCAACTCGCGCGGATCGGCGCTCAGCAGGCGGTGTTCGCCGACGATGGCCCGGCCCTGGACATAGACGGCCCTTGGCCTGACCGGCGCGCAGAAGACCAGCGCCGCGACCGGATCCCAGTGGCCCGCCACCGGCAAGTCGCCGATATCCCACAGCACCAGGTCGGCCTGCATCCCCGGCGCCAGGGCGCCGATATCGCGCCGCCCCAGCACGCGCGCCCCGCCGATCGTGGCGATCTCCAGCACCTCGCGCGCGCCCATCGCGGCCGGTCCGTCGCGCAACCGGGCAACCAGCATTGCCTGCCGCGCCTCAAGCCCCAGATGGGAACAATCGTTGCTGGCCGAGCCATCGACGCCCAGGCCCACGGCCACTCCTGCGTCGCGCATGGCGCGGACCGGCGCGATGCCGCTGGCCAGCCGGGCGTTGGAACAGGGGCAATGGGCGACGCCGGTGCCGGTCCGCGCGAACAGGTCGATCTCGGGGGCCGACAACTTGACGCAATGGGCGTGCCAGACATCCTCGCCGGTCCAGCCCAGGCTTTCGGCGTAATCGCCCGGCAGCATCCCGAAAGTCGCAAGCGAATAACGGATATCCTCGTCGTTCTCGGCCAGGTGGGTGTGCAGCCGCACGGCCTTGTCGCGTGCCAGGATCGCTGCGTCGCGCATCAACTCGCGGCTGACCGAAAAGGGCGAACAGGGCGCAAGCGCGACCTGCACCATCGCGCCTTCCGCCGGATCGTGAAAGGCGTCGATGACCCTTTCGCTGTCGCGCAGGATCGCGGCCTCGTCCTCGACCAGGGCATCGGGCGGCAGTCCGCCCCGGCTTTCGCCGATCGACATGGCGCCGCGCGTGGCGGTGAAGCGGATGCCGATCTTCCGCGCGGCCTCGATGCTGTCGTCCAGCCGCGCGCCGTTCGGAAACATGTAGAGATGATCGGACGAACAGGTGCAGCCCGACATGGCCAGCTCCGCCAGGCCAATCTCGGCCGACAGGCGGATGTCATCCGGGCCCATCCGGGCCCAGATCGGATACAATGTCTTCAGCCACCCGAACAGCGCGGCGTCCTGTGCGGCGGGCACCGCGCGGGTCAGGGTCTGGAACAGGTGGTGGTGGGTGTTGACGAGGCCGGGCGTGACGACACAGCCCGCCGCCTCGATCACGCGGGCACGATCGGGCGGCAGGCCCCGGCCCACCGCCACGATCCTGCCATCCTCGATCAACACATCGCCCGAGGCGATCTCGGATCGCGACTGATCCATGGTCACGACGACGTCGGCACCCCGGATCAGCAGGCGGTCAATGCTCGGCGACATGGCCCGCTTCGCGCAGTTCCGCCTCGTCGATATCGGGCGCGCCGTTGTAGAACCAGTTCAGCAGCACCGCGCTGATCGCCGCCAGAAGAATGCCGGAATGGACCAGCGGATAGATCGCCTTCGGCATCCACTGGTTGAAATCCGGGGCGATCACGGGGATCATGCCGACCCCGATCGAGATGGCGACGATGAACAGGTTATGGCGGTTGGATGCGAAATCGACCCGCGCCAGAATCCTCACGCCGGTGGCGGCGACCATGCCGAACATGACCAGCCCGGCGCCGCCCAGAACAGTGGTCGGCAGGCTTTCGACCAGAGCGCCCATTTTCGGGATCAGCCCCAGCACGATCATGATCGCGCCTCCGGCCACGCAGACGAAGCGCGACCGGATCCCGGTCACGCCCACCAGTCCGACATTCTGCGAGAACGAGGTATAGGGAAAGGTGTTGAACAACCCGCCGATCGCCGTGCCAAGGCCGTCGGCGCGCAAGCCGGCGGCCAGCGACTTCTGGCTCAGTGGCTTCTTGCAGATATCGCTCAGCGCCAGGAACATGCCGGTCGATTCGATCATCGTGACCAGCATGACCAGCAGCATGGTCAGGATCATGATCGGATCGAAGGTCGGCATCCCGAAATGCAGCGGCTTGATGAAGGCGAACCACTCGGCCGTGGCCACCTTGTCGAACTGCATCATCCCCAGGGCCGCTGCCACGATTCCGCCCACCGCGATGCCCACGAGCACCGCGATATTGGCGAGAAAGCCGCGCGCATAGCGCGACACCAGCAGAATCGTGCCCAGAACCAGGATCGCGATCATGATGTTTCTGCCCGAGGCATAAAGCGGGTTGGGCACGTTCGCCGCCAGCGCCACGCTGGCCGGCACATCGCCCGCCGCACGCGCCGCGTCCAGCCAGGCCACGGCCTCGGGATCGACGATCCTGGGCGCGGTCGGGCCGCCCTGCAATCCGAAGATCCAGTTGATGCCGATCGGCATCAGGCTGATGCCGATGGTCAGGATCAGCGTGCCGGTGACGACCGGCGGAAAGAAGCGCAACATCTTGCTGATCACGGGCGCGATCAGGATTCCGATCAGGCCGGCGGCGATGATCGCCCCGAACAGCGCACGCGCGCCTTCCTGGCCCGGCGTCGTCTGCGCGATGGCCACCATCGGTCCGACCGAGGCAAAGGTGACACCCATCATCACCGGCAGCTTGATACCGAAATATTGCGTCGCGCCCAGGCTCTGGATGATGGACACGATCCCGCAGACGAACAGGTCGGCCGAGATCAGGAAGGCCACCTCCTCGGGCGACAATTGCAGCGCCCGGCCGACGATCAGCGGCACCGCGATGGCGCCGGCATACATGACCAGCACGTGCTGGAACCCCAGCGTCACGAGTTTCGGCGCCGGCAGCAGCTCGTTGACGGAATGCGCCGTCGCGGCGCTGCCGGTTGGATAGCTTGCATCAGACATTGCGGACCTCCCTTTCCACGGATGTCACGGTTTTCTCAAATCTCGACCTCGACGGCCTTTCCCTGTTCCTTCGCGCGTTCGACGACCGCGCCTGCGACCGCAAGATCCTGCAGCCCGACGCCGGTGCCGTCGAAAATGGTGATCTGCGCATCGTCTCGTCCCCGATGATTGCCGATGATGACCTGGCCTATCGCGGTGACATCGCTGGTGGAAATCATATTCTGCGCCGCGGCGTGCTGGAATTCACCGATGCTGAGGGATTGGGCAACCTCGTCGGTGAAAAGCCGGGCACGACGGACGAGGGCCGGGTCCAGTTCCTGCTTGCCGCGCGTATCGGTGCCCATCGCGGCGATATGGGTCGGGCCCTTCACATGGGCGTCCATCAGCAGCGGCTCGAAGGCCGAGGTGATCGAGATGATGACATCCGCCTCGGCCCCCAGCCGGCCCAGATCGACCGCCTCGAAGGGCAGACCCAGTTCGGCCGCGGTATCGGCCAGCCGTGTCAGCATCTGGGGATGCGGGTTCCAGCCGATCACGCTGGTGAAATCGGCGGCCTGCACGGCGGCCCTCATCTGGAACGCAGATTGATGGCCCGCACCGATCATGCCCAGCACGCGGGCATCCTTCGGCGCCAGATGCCTGATCGACACGGCGCTGGCCGCGGCTGTGCGCAAGGCGGTCAGCAGGTTGCCGCCCACCGCCGCCGCGACCCGTCCGGTATCCGGGTCGAAGAGAAATACCGTGGACTGGTGGTTGATGATCCCGTGCTTCTGGTTGTTGGGCCAGTAGCCGCCGGCCTTCAGTCCAAGGTTCAGCGCCGCCCTGTCGAAGCCGCCCTTGAAGCCATACAGCGCATCTTCGTAGCCGATCGCCTCGCGCACGACCGGAAAGTTGCTGGCATCTCCGCGCGCCATGGCCGCGAAGACCGCCTCGACCGCCTCGAACGCCGCCTCGGGCGTCATCAGGCCGGCGATTTCCTTTTCAGGAACGACCCACATCAATAGGCCTTCCCGCGCGCGCTGACCGGCCACAGCGTTTCGACCTTGCCGTTGCGGACACCGACATACCAGTCATGGACGTTGCAGGTCGGATCGCAATGGCCCGGCACCAGTCGCAGCTTGTCATTCACTTTCAGCGCGCCGTCCGGATCCTCGATCACGCCATGTTCGTCGCTGCATTTGACGTATTTCACGTCATCGCGGCCATAGATGAAGGGCAGCCCGCTATCGACCGACTGCGCCTTCAGGCCGGCATCGCAGATGGCCTTGTCGGGCTTGGCGTGGCTCATCACGCTGGTCAGGATGAACAGCGCGTTTTCCCATTCGCCCTGGTCGATGCGCTTGCCGTCCTTGTCGTGGATACGTCCGTAATCGGCATCCATGAAGGCGTAGCTGCCGCATTGCAACTCATTGTAGACGCCCGAATTGCTTTCGAAATAGTAGCTGCCGGTGCCGCCGCCCGAGACCAGCTCGGGTTCCAGACCCTCGGCCTTCAGCGCATCGACGGCGTCCCGCACCTGCGCGATGGCAGCGTCCAGTTTCGCCTTGCGGTCGTCATAGCTGTCCAGATGCTGCATCGCGCCCTGATAGGCCTGGATGCCGGTGAATTTCAGTCCCGGCGCGGCATCGACGGCGCGCGCGATCTCGACCACTGCGTCGGCGGTCTTGACCCCGCAGCGGCCGGCGCCGCAATCGATCTCGACAAAGACTTCCAGTTGCGTGCCGCGCTTCTGCGCCGCCGCCGACAGGTCGGCCACGTTTGCCACGTCGTCCACGCAGACGATGATCCGGCTGCCATGCTTGGGCAAACGCGCCAGTCGGTCGATCTTCTTCGGGTCGCGGACCTGGTTGCTGACCAGCACGTCCTTGATGCCGCCGCGGACAAAGACCTCGGCCTCGCTGACCTTCTGGCAACAGACACCGACCGCGCCGCCCAGGCTTTCCTGCAATTTCTGCACGTCCACGGACTTGTGCATCTTGCCGTGGCTGCGGTGGCGCATCCCGTGTGCCCTGGCGTAATCGCCCATCTTCCTGATGTTGCGCTCCAGCGCGTCCAGATCGAGGATCAGGCAGGGTGTCTGGATTTCGCTTTCATCCATGCCGGGCAGCGCCGGCACGTCGAAGCCGACTTCCAGATTGTCGAAGTTCGCGGGTGCGTTCATGACGCCTCTCCTTGGGTCCAGGGCAGCCTGTCCAGATCGACATTGCCGCCGGTGATGATGATGCCGACGCGCTTGCCGGCGAATGCGTCGCGGTTTTTCAGGATGGTGGCCAGCGGCACGGCGCTGCTGGGCTCCATCACCACGCGCAGATGTTTCCAGATCAGCTTCATCGCATCGACGATCTCGGCGTCGGACGCGGTATAGATGTCGGAGACGTGGTTGCTGACGAAATGCCAGGTCAGGTCCTTGAGCGGCACCAGCAACCCGTCGGCGATGGTCTTGGGCGCATCATCGGCGATGATGTGGCCGGCCTTGAAGCTGCGATAGGCGTCATCGGCCTGTTCCGGCTCGGCCGCGATCACCCGCGTCTGGGGCGACAGCGTCGCCAGCGTCAGGCAGGTGCCCGAAATCATGCCGCCGCCGCCGATCGGGGCGGTGACGATATCCAGCCCGTCGGCCTGCTCCATCAGTTCCTTGGCGCAGGTGCCCTGCCCCGCGATCACGCGCGGGTCGTTGTAGGGATGGACGAAATCGCCCCCCGTCGCCTCCTGCACCTTCGCAAAGGTCGCCTCGCGCGAGCTGGTCGAGGGATCGCACTCGGTGATCTGGCCGCCATAGCGGCGCACGGTGTCCTTCTTGGCCTGTGGCGCGGTGCGCGGCATCACCACATGGCAGGGAATACCCCGCCGCATCGCCGCGTAGGACAGGCACGAGGCGTGATTGCCCGAGGAATGCGTGGCCACGCCCCTTTTCGCCTGATCGTCGCTCAGCCCGAAGACCGCGTTGCTGGCGCCGCGGACCTTGAAGGCCCCCGGTTCCTGGAAATTCTCGCATTTGAAGAACAGCTGCGCGCCGGTCAGATCGTTCAGGTAATCCGATGTCCGGACCGGCGTGCGCCGGATATGCGGCTTGATCCGATCATGCGCGACCAGCATGTCGTCATAGGTGGGAATATCCATAGCGATGTCCTTCATCATGCGGCTGCCCGCTGGCTGCCGGCGGCGCTCTGGCGATAATGATCCTGCGCCGCGGCGACGCCGCTGCCAAGCGTGATCGGCAGGCCCAGGTCGGCCATGACCATTTCCGCCGTGGCAATGCCCGACAGCGCCATCACGTCCGTCAGCATGCCCAGATGCCCGATGCGGAAGACCTTGCCGGCCACGTCGCCCAGACCGGTGCCGAAGGCCACGTCATAGGTGTTCAGCGCATGGCTGACGATGCGGTTGGCGTCAAAGCCCTCGGGGACGCGGATCGCGCTGACGCTGTCGGAATACAGATCCGGCCGCGCCGCGCAAAGCCGCAAGCCCCAGGCGTCGACCGCGCGGCGCACGCCCTCGGCGATGCGGTGATGGCGGGCAAAGACATTGTCCAGCCCCTCATCCAGCAGCATCTGGCAGGCCAGGTTCAGGCCGTTCAGCAACCCGACCGGCGGCGTGTAGGGATAACCGTTGGCGGCATAGCCTCTGGCCATGTCGCGGATGTCGAAGAAGGTGCGCGGCAGCCGGGCGGTCTCGACCGCCGCCATCGCCTTGGGCGAAAAGCCCAGGATGGCCAGGCCCGGCGGCAGCATGAAGCCCTTCTGGCTGCCGGTCACGGCGATATCGACGCCCCATTCATCCATGCGGAAATCGTAGCAAGCGATCGAACTGACGCCATCGACCAGCAGCAGCGCCGGGTGGCCTGCGGCATCCAGCGCGCGGCGGACGGCGGCGATGTCGCTGCGCACGCCGGTCGCGGTTTCGTTATGGGTGGCCAGAACCGCCTTGATCTGATGTTCCCTGTCCGCGGTCAGGATGTCCTCGAAGCGATCGGCGGGCACGCCCTCGCCCCATTCCTGCATGACGACCTGGACGTCCAGCCCGTGCCGCTGGCACATGTCGATCCAGCGATGGCTGAACATGCCGTTGCGGGTGGCCAGAACCTTGTCGCCGGCCGACAGCGTGTTGGTGATCGCGGTTTCCCAGCCTCCGGTGCCGGTCGAGGGAAAGACAAAGACCCGGCCCTCGGCCGTCTTCAGCACCTGTTTCACACCGTCCAGCGCGGGATGCAGGATGCGCCCGAAAACCGGGCTGCGATGGTCGATCGTGGGCATGTCCACGGCCTTGCGCAGCACCTCTGGAATGTTGGTGGGACCGGGAATGAAGACGGGGTTCTGGCTTGTCATGGCGACTCCTCCTGCGAGTATCGAAATGCTAGCCCTGCCCTTGCAAGTTCGCAATTTTTCTGGAAATCATTTCCGGCAAGCGGAAATGTTCCGGATTGTCCCGTTTTTACAGAGCGTTGCGATTTTCCAGTTGCGCAACGGGATTTTCGTCCGCAAGAGATGGCTGAATTAAGCAGAGGTTGAAAATGGCTGAACCGCAACGCAAACGGGGTCGCCCGCGCAGCGCGCCCGAGGCCGCGGGCACGATTCAGGCGCTGGACAGGGCGCTGGACATTCTGGACCTGCTGGCCGCCCATCCCGGCCTGACGCTGTCCGAGGTGGCCGAAAGGATGGACCAGTCGCCCTCGACCGTGCACCGTGTGCTGCATACGCTGGCCGCGCGCGGCGTGGCGGAAAGCGACCCGGCAACCCAAGCCTGGCATATCGGGCCGGCAACCTTCCGGCTGGGATCAGCCTTCATGCGCCGCTCGGGCATCGTCGAGCGCGCGCGCCCGATCCTGCGCGCACTGATGGAACATACCGGGGAAACCGCCAATCTGGGTATCCTGAACGGCGACGCGGTGCTGTTCGTCAGCCAGGCCGAAACGCACGAGACGATCCGCGCCTTCTTTCCGCCCGGCACCCGCTCGGCGCTGCACGCCTCCGGCATCGGCAAGGCGCTGCTGGCCTTCGGCCGCCCCGAGATCCTGCGTGAGGTGCTGGAGCGCGCGCCGCTGCAACGCTTTACCGACAACACCCTGACCACGCCCGAGGCATTGCAGGCCGACATGTCGCGCATCCGCCATCGCGGCTTCGCCTTCGACGACGAGGAACGTACCCGCGGGATGCGCTGCATCGCCGCCCCGGTCTTCGATCTGACGGGCGAGGCCGTGGCCGGCATCAGCGTCAGCGGCCCGACCCACCGGATCGGGCACGAGCATGTCAAGACGCTGGGCGCCGCCGTCGCCGCCGCCGCGGGCGATCTGACCCAGGCGTCAGGCGGCTAGCCGCATTTGGAATGGCCGCAGCTTGGGCAGGTCATGCAGCCCTCGACCATCCGCATTCCGTATTGCCCGCAGCTTGGGCAGGCCGGGCCGCCGGGCGCCTCGCCGATGGTCATGACCTCGGCCTTCGGGTCCGATTTCAGCCCCTTGCCCTCGCCTTCCAGAAAACCGATGGCGATCATGTGGCGTTCGATCACGCCGCCGATCGCGGCGAGGATCGAGGGGACATAGCGGCCGGCCATCCAGGCGCCGCCACGCGGGTCGAACACCGCCTTCAGTTCCTCGACCACGAAGGACACGTCCCCGCCGCGTCGGAACACCGCGCTGATCATCCGCGTCAGCGCCACGGTCCAGGAATAATGTTCCATGTTCTTGGAATTGATGAAGACCTCGAAGGGCCGGCGATGACCCGATTGCACGATGTCATTCACGGTGATGTAGATCGCGTGTTCGCTGCCCGGCCATTTCAGCTTGTAGGTCGCGCCCTCCAGTTCGGCCGGACGGTCCAGCGGCTCGGTCAGATAGACCACATCGGCGCCCTGATCGGCCTCGGGCGCGGTTTCGGACTTTTCGCTGACCGACAGCACGCTGCCGGTCACATCGTTGGGTCGATAGGTGGTGCAGCCCTTGCAGCCCAGATCCCAGGCCGACAGATAGACATCCTTGAATTCCTCGAAACCGATATCCTCGGGGCAGTTGATGGTCTTGGAGATGGAACTGTCGACCCATTCCTGCGCGGCGGCCTGCATGGCGACGTGATCGCGGGGGGCCAGCGTCTGCGCGTTCACGAAATAATCCGGCAGGGCCGCGTCGCCATGCAGGTCGCGCCACATCTGCACGGCGTAGTCGACCACCTCTTCCTCGGTGCGCGAACCATCCTTCTGCAGAACCTTGCGGGTATAGGCATAGGCAAAGACCGGCTCGATCCCCGAAGAGACGTTGCCGGCGTAAAGGCTGATTGTCCCGGTCGGCGCGATGCTGGTCAGCAGCGCGTTGCGGATACCGTGTTTTGCCACCGCCTCGCGCACATCCGCGTCCATCTTCGACATGAAGCCGGATGCAAGATATTTCCCGGCATCGAACAGCGGAAAGGCGCCCTTCTCTCGCGCCAGATCGGTGCTGGCCAGATAGGCGGATCTGGCGATGGCCTTCATCCAGACGCGCGTCTGTTCAACCGCATCAGCCGCGCCGTAGCGCAGGCCCAGCATCAGAAGCGCATCGGCAAGGCCGGTGACGCCCAGTCCGATCCGGCGCTTGGCCTGCGCCTCGGCCCGCTGCTGCGGCAGCGGGAATTTCGAGGCATCGACGACATTGTCCATCATCCGGATGGCGGTCCGGACCAGGCCGTCCAGCGCCTTTTCGTCCAGCCTGGCGGCATCGGTGAAGGGATCCGTCACCAGCCGCGCCAGGTTGACCGAACCCAGCAGGCAGGCGCCATAGGGCGGCAGGGGCTGTTCGCCGCAGGGATTGGTCGCGGCGATCGTCTCGACATAGTTCAGGTTGTTGGCCTTGTTGATCCGGTCGATGAAGATCACGCCGGGTTCGGCGTAATCATAGGTGGCCTTCATGATCCGGTTCCAAAGATCGCGCGCCTGAACCGTGCGATAGACCCTGTCGCCATAGGTCAGGTCCCATGGCCCGTCGGCCCTGACCGCCTCCATGAAATCGTCGGTGACAAGGACGGACAGATTGAACATGCGCAACCGGGCGCTGTCCTGCTTCGCCTCGATGAAGTGTTCCACGTCCGGGTGGTCGCAGCGCATCGTCGCCATCATCGCCCCCCGGCGCGACCCGGCCGACATGATCGTGCGACACATCGCGTCCCAGACATCCATGAAGGACAGCGGGCCGGACGCGTCGGCCGCCACGCCCTTCACCTCGGCTCCGCGCGGGCGGATGGTGCTGAAATCGTAACCGATCCCGCCACCCTGCTGCATGGTCAGCGCGGCCTCCTTCAGCATGTCGAAGATGCCGGCCATGCTGTCGGGAATCGTGCCCATGACGAAGCAGTTGAACAGCGTCACCGAGCGGCCGGTGCCCGCGCCCGCCAGAATCCGTCCGGCGGGCAGGAACTTGAAATCCTCCAGCGCGGCGTAGAACCGATCCTCCCACAGCGCGGCGTCCTTCTCGACCCGCGCCAGATCGCGCGCCACGCGCCGCCAGCTATCCTCGACCGATGCGTCGATCGCCTTCCCCTCGGCGTCCTTCATCCGGTATTTCATATCCCAGATCTGTTCGGCGATGGGGACGGCAAAGCGGGTCATAGCGGCATTCCTTTGGCAGTCACGACGGGCGAGACCACTATATATAGTCATCGGAGAGACTTCGGATAACCCGCCGATCATGCGCGTTCAAGCCTCAATAGGGAAGCCCCCGAAGATCGGCATTTCCGCGCAATCAAGGCCGATGCAACACCCGCCGGGACACCGCCCAACCGCGTCGCCGCTTGCGCCCCTCTCTCAGCCCTGGCGCCTGGGCGGGTTCTGGACAAGTCCCTGTTCGACCCCGCCCCGCACCGCGGCCTCGGTCTTCGCGGCCAGAGATTTGCGCGTCTCGCCCGCGACCGGCACCGGCTGATGCAGCACCACCTCTGCCATTCCCTGACGGCGCGCGGACAGCACTGCCAGCAGGTGATCGGCCAGCGCCATGTCGGCCCACCAGCCGTAAAACCGCGGATCAGCGCCTTCGGGTGCGTGGTAGATCACGCTCATCGGCTGGATGGCCAGATCCGCGGGCAGGCCGGGATCCAGAAAGCCCTGAAACAGCGTCGGCTTGAAGGCCAGAACGCGGCGACCATCGGTCGAGGTGCCCTCGGGAAAGAACAGCAGCCGGTGGCCGGCGCGGATGCGGGCAGCGAATTCGGTCGCCTGCGCACGGGCAAATTTCGGGTCACGGACCACGAAATGCGTGTTCGTGACCGCCGTCAGGATATTGATCCCCGGCCAGCGGCGAACCTCGGCCTTGCTGACGAAAAAGACCGGCATGGCGGCGTTCATGGTCAGGATATCGAGCCAGCTCGAATGATTCGCCACCACCGCGCCGGGGCCGCGCATGGGTCGCCCCTTGCGCTGCCAGTCCAGGCCGATACAGGCCAGGACCAGCCGGCAGACAAGTTGCACATGCGGCCCCGTCCAGGGCCGGCGCGAGCCGTGGATCAGCCTCTCGGCCGCGCGCAGCGGCAGGATCAGCACCACGCCCAGCAACAGCACCAGCAATGCCGGCACAGCCCGCCGGATCACCCGCCACCATTCCGCCACGCCGTGCGGGCGCGGCAAGGCCGGAGGCGCGCCTTCGCGCCATGTGGCCTCGCGCAATGGCCCGCTCATTGGCCGTGCCAGCGGCTTTCATAGAACTTTCGATGCTTGTCCGACATTGCCTTGGTATCCATCAGCAGGAACACATCGGTCGTGTTGAACGCGCGGTCCACGAAAGCACCTTCGCCCACCAGCCCGCCCAGCCGCAGATAGGCCTTGATCAGCGCCGGCATCGACACCAGCGCCTCGCGCCGGTCCAGCCGTTCGGGCGGAATCAGGTCCATCGGCTGAAAGCCCGCCGCGCGCGCGCGCGGGCGCAGACCCAACGGCGCCAGATGGTTGTGATGCAGCCAGCTCAGCGAGGGTGCCAGTTCGGCCGGGTCGGTGCCGTGGAAACTGGCCACGCCGAACAGCACCTCGATCCCCAGATCCAGCACATAATCGGCCAGCGCGTTCCACAGCAGGAACATCCCCGAGCCACCCCTGTAATCGGGATCGACGCAGGACCGGCCCAGTTCCAGCAGCGATCGCCCCGATTGCCGCAGCGGTGTCAGATCGTATTCCGCATCGCAGTAGAATCGCCCGAATTCGGCCGCGCGGCTGCCGGGCAGAAGGCGATAGGCGCCGACCACGTGATCCAGGTCTTCGGCGGAACGGCGGGTGTCGATCAGGCACAGATGATCGACGACCGGATCGAATTCGTCGCGTTCCAGCCGCGCCTCGTGGTCGACCAACGCGCCATCGCCACCCAGTTCCTCGACGAAGACACGATAGCGCAGGCGCTGTGCGGCCTTCAGATCGCGCTCCGAGGTTGCGATGCGGATGTCGAAATAGGAGGGGGCGGACTTCATGAAGCCTGAAGGATTGTTGCAGGGCGGTGCGGCCTGTCTAGGCGCGGGGCGGCATCATTGCAACATGGCCGGATCGGCGAGCGGCGGTTGACTCCGGGTAAGGCTTGAGGGATACAACCCTTGGTTGCAGAACGACGTTCATGATTGAAAGACTTCACGAATCCCGCGTCCAGACGATATCCAGAACGACCCGCCGGCCGTCTATCACACGCTTTCCGGCCTCGGTGAAATTCACGGTAATGCGATCCCCGATCCGCGACTGCACCTGTCCGTCGCCCCATTCCGGGGCCGCGGGATGGCGCACGATCATTCCGGGTTCCAGCATCTCGTTCAAGGCCGCACCTCGCATCATCGTCAAGGAAGGTAAACCCGCATGACGCTCGACACAATGCAGATCGGATCCGGCGAATTGGCGCAAATGGTGGGGTCGCGGCTGTGCCATGACCTGATCTCGCCGCTTGGCGCGATCGGCAACGGGGTCGAATTGCTGGAGATGTCGCCCGATTTTCCCGGCATTTCCGACAGCCCGGAATTGCGTCTGATCGCCGAATCGGTGGCCGCCGCGCGGGCCCGGATACAGGCCTTCCGAATCGCGTTCGGGCAGGCGCAGGGCGATCAGCGCGTCAGCCGGGCGGAACTGGCGCGTCTGGCCGAGGGGGTTTCCGCGCAAGGGCGACTGAAGGTTCAGCTTGATGCCCAGGGCGACTTCGCACGCGCCGATGTGCGGATGGTCATGCTGGCGCTGATGTGTCTGGAGACCGCGCTGCCCTGGGGCGGGCGGGTGATGATTCTGCACGGCTCGGCCGGGTGGCGATTCGTCGCCGAGGCAGATCGCACCAAGCCCGATACCGCGCTGTGGGCGCTGTTCGATCCGGGCGCCGAAGGCAGTCGCGCCTGCGGCCCCGCCGAGGTCCATTTTGCCCTGCTGGCCGATGCCGCGCGTCGCGCCCGCCGCGGCATCCGCTGGGAGGTGGACGAACAAGGCGCCGAAATCGCCTTCTGAGGCAAGGGGCCGACCCGGGCCGGCTTGCCGCACGGCAGGGCGATCAGTCGCGGATGGCTCCCTTGCCCGTCACCAGATACTTGAAGCTGGTCAGCTGCTCGGCCCCCACCGGCCCGCGGGCATGCATCTTGCCGGTGGCGATTCCGATCTCGGCACCCATGCCGAATTCGCCGCCATCGGCGAACTGGGTCGAGGCGTTGCGCATCAGGATCGCGCTGTCCAGACCGGCAAAGAACCGCTGCGCGACCCGGTCGTCGCGGGTGACGATCGCCTCGGTGTGCTGGCTGCCGAAACGGCGGATATGGTCGATCGCGCCCTCGACCCCATCGACCAGTTTCGCGGCGATGATCATGTCCAGAAACTCGCGTCCGAAATCGTCATCTTCGGCCGTAACCACCCCCGGCAGACCGGCCAGCGCGCCCTCGGCCCGAACCTCGACGCCAGCCGCGACCAGATCGGCGATCAGGTCTTCGCGCAGCCCGCGATCCGCGGCGCGGTCGATCAGCAGACATTCCGCCGCACCGCAGATCCCCGTCCGCCGAGTCTTGGCATTCAGCACCACGCGGCGGGCGATGTCGGGATCGGCGGCGGCATCGACATAGACGTGACAGATGCCTTCCAGATGCGCAAAGACCGGAACCCGCGCCTCGCGCTGCACCAGCCCGACCAGACCTTTGCCACCGCGCGGAATGATCACGTCGATCAATCCCTGGGCCTGCAACATGGCGCTGACAGCGGTCCGGTCGCGCACCGGCACAAGCTGGATCGCATCTTCGGGCAAACCTGCCTGGCGCAGGCCCCGCACCATGCAATCATGGATCGCGACGCTGGAATTCAGGCTTTCCGATCCGCCGCGCAGGATCACCGCATTGCCCGATTTCAGCGCCAGCGCGCCCGCGTCGGCCGTCACGTTGGGACGGCTTTCATAGATCACCCCCAGCACCCCGATGGGCGTCCGCACGCGCTGAATATGCAGACCCGTCGGCCGATCCCATTCCGCGATCACCGCGCCCACCGGATCAGGTTGTTCGGCCACCGCGCGCAGGCCGTCCTCGATGCCGCGCAGACGGTCCCGGTCCAGTCGCAGCCGGTCCAGCATGGCACCGCCCAGCCCGTTCTTCCGGGCCAGATCCAGATCCGCGGCATTGGCCGAAAGAACCTCGTCGGCCCGCTGGCGGATCGCCTCGGCCGCGCCGATCAGCGCCGCGTGTTTGCGCTCGGCCGAGGCCGTGGCCAGCGTCACCGAGGCCGTCCTGGCCGCCGCGCCCATCCGCGCGATCAGGGCCGCCGATTCATCCATGTCCTTCATCGCCTTTCGCCTCGCTGCAGGGCGCGCGGGTCGCATCGCATGACGGGTTCGATCCGTGCCCGGTCGCGTGAAATGTCACCCATACCCAATCCCGCAAGGAAACAGGAGTCCTGATATGACCCATGACCCGCCCGTCCCGGACCATGCCTTCCGTCGCAACTCCGTCGTCGTGACAAGGCGACGCATGACGCGACATGCCTGCGCCCGGGCAAGGCGCGCCGGTATCGGGAAAAGAGATGGGGAAGGCTGATGAAGGATGGCGCGGTTGACGGGGCTCGAACCCGCGACCCCCGGCGTGACAGGCCGGTACTCTAACCAACTGAGCTACAACCGCACACATGTCGGGCGAAGGATGTGAGTGGCGCGGTTGACGGGGCTCGAACCCGCGACCCCCGGCGTGACAGGCCGGTACTCTAACCAACTGAGCTACAACCGCACACTCGCATCCCCCGGCCGATCGCCCGCCGGGGTGAGCGGGGTTTACGCACAGCGCCCGGTCCCGTCAAGGCCGCGTCACAAAAAATCGCGCGCCGGAACGGTCCGGCGCGCGATCGGGTTTCAGGCGGCTTTCGCGGCGCTATTCGGCTGGCTTGTATTCCGGCATATCCTCGATCTGCTCGGAATCCTGCGCGATATAGGCGCGGACCGTTCCCTCGCCATCGCGCTGGAACGAGATCTGGTCCATCGGCAGCGAAACCTGACGTTCGCCCATTCCCAGAAAGCCGCCGACACTGACGATGGCGGCGTTGTTGGCTGTGTCGAAACTGTCAACCTCGCCGATCTCTTCATCATCCGAGGCAAAGACCTGAAGCCCGTCCAGACCGGTCGCGACGACCTCGTCGGCGTTGACCACGGTCTGTCCTTCCCGCTGCGCGATCTGCGCGGCTGCGGTCTGGATCCCAGCATTCTCGGCACTGGTATCCTTGGCGTTGGCGTCAGTCGCAGCCGCTCCGCCAGCAGCCTGATCCCCGGCAGCGGGCGCCGCCGCGCTGTCGTTCGCGGCCTGGCCGGGGCCGGCCATGGACGGCGCGGCTTGTTCCGTTGCCGCGCCCGTTGCCGCGCCGCCGGTATCGGCTTGCCCGGTTGCCGGGGCATCAGTCGCGGCCGTTCCTTCAGCCGCCTGGTCCCCGGCAGCGGGTGCCGCCGCGCTGTCGTTCGCGACTTGGTCCGGAGCGGCCGTGGTCGGCGCGGTTTGTTCCGTTGCCGCGCCCGTTGCCGCGCCGCCGGTATCGGCTTGCGCGGTTGCCGGGGCATCAGTCGCGGCCCTTCCTTCAGCCGCCTGGTCCCCGGCAGCGGGTGCCGCCGCGCTGTCGTTCGCGGCCTGGTCCGGAGCGGCCGTGGTCGGCGCGACCGTCGCGGACGGTTGTCCGCCGGCGTCGCCGGCATTCCCGCCGGGCGCCGGCGGCGCGCTTCCTTCGGGCGCGGCCGCTTCATCCGCCCCGCTGGTCGTGTCGCCTGCGCTGGCGGAATCCGCCGGATTCTGTGACACCGAGCTGTCGGAAGCGGTTGCATCCTGAACGCCATCCGCGGCTGCGGTGCCATTTCCGGCAGCCGCGCCGTCGGCCGATTGTCCTGAAGCACCTGCATCTGCCGGGCTAGTTGACGCCTGGTCGGCACCCCCTGCCGGCTGTGCCGCGTTTTCATCCGCCGCGTTTCCGGCCGCATCAGGTGACGCGGCCGTATCAGATGCCGCGCCGCCGGCGTCCGATGCCGCTGTATTTCCGCCTCCGCCTGCGGCGGTTGCCGAATTGCCGCCTTGTGCGCCATCCGCCGCAGCCGTCGCCGTGGCATTGCTGTCCGCCCCGGCGGTTCCGGTGTTCTGGCGCGTCACGGTCAGCTCGGCCGTTTCGGGTGCGTTGACCACCACCTCGGGCTCGCCCTCGGCGGGCTTCATCTGCGCCTGCTGGCCAGCGCCATCGGCGAAGGTCACCGTCGGCTCGCACGCCTCGACGCTGACTTCGGGCGGGGCCTGCGTGACGGAAACCATCGGCTCGCCGCCCGCGTCGGCGGGCATGGTGATGGTGACTTGCGGCGGTGTCTGCGTAACCGTCACCTTGGGCGCGCATTGCTGCACGGTGACGCCGCTGACTGCCGCATTCTGGCTTTCGGCCGCAGGGGCAGTCCCGGTGGTCTGGGCGTTCTGGTCCTGCGCCAGGGCCGGGCCTGTCAAAAGCGCCAGCGCAGCAACGCTTCCCAAGAGATGTCTGGTCATGTCTTCCTCCGTATTTTCCTCGGGCCGCCGCTGCGGCTTCGCAGGCTCAACCGCGAGGGCGTGACAGGGTTCCCGAACCCGTGACCACGCTGCACGATCCTACAGCCGGGGATGACTGATCCGACCGCCGCAGGCCGGGGCCGGAACGCCGGTCGTGCCGGGGCCGGAGGTCGGCAATCCCCGCATCACCCGCACCGCCAGCCAGCCGAAAGCCTGCGCCTCAAGCATGTCGCCATCCAGTCCGGCCGCCTCGACCGGCATGACCCGTGCGGGCAGGATATCGCGCAAGGCGGACATGATCGCGCCGTTGTGCCGTCCGCCGCCGCAGACCAGGACCAGCGCGGGCGCGGCCGGCAACCAGCGGAACGCCGCGGCCACCGATCCCGCCAGCGCCGCGACCAATGTCGCGGCGGCGTCGGCATCGGCCAGCCCCGAGACGGCCGCGGCCAGGCCCGCGAACTGGTCGCGATCCAGTGATTTCGGCGGCTTCCGGTCGAAAAAGGGATGGCGCAGGAAATCCGCCACGGCCCCCGAATCGGCACGGCCTGCCGCGGCCAGGGCGCCGCCCTCGTCGCGGCTTTGCCGCCGGCGCGCGCGCATCAGATCGTTGATCGGTGCATTGGCGGGCCCGGTATCGAAGGCCAGACAGGCCCCGTCCGCCTGCGGCGCGGGGGCGGCCGGATCAAGCCAGGTGATGTTACCCACCCCGCCCAGATTGAGAAAGGCCAGCGGCGCGGTCGGCAGATGGCCCTGCCCGATCGCCCATTTGGCGCAGGCCCAGTGGAAGAAGGGCGCAAGCGGCGCCCCCTCGCCGCCCTGTCGTACATCCTCGCTGCGAAAATCCCACACGACCGGCCGCCCGATCCGCCGCGCCAGCGCCGCCCCGTCGCCCGCCTGATGCGTGCCGCGCCCCCGCGGATCATGGGCCAGGGTCTGACCGTGATAGCCGATCAGCTGGGCCTCGGGAAAATCCGCCGCCAATTGGACATGTGCGGTTTCAGAGATCGCGGCCGCGTGCGCCGCGCCCGGATCGCCCGGCCACAGGCCCCGCGCCGCGTCGAGAATGGCGGCCTCGTTGTCCGAGACCGGAAGAAAGCCGCTGCGGCCAAAGCCTGCGATATCGCTGCCATCAGTGTCGATCAGCGCGGCGTCGACCCCGTCCATCGAGGTTCCCGACATCATTCCCAGAGCCCGGATCATCACGCTTTTCCTTTTCCGTCACAGCCGGTATATCCGCCGCGACGCAGAGGAAAAACCCCATGACCTATCAGCCCAGATCCGAATTCCTGCGCGTGATGATCGACCGTGGCTATGTCGCCGACTGCACCGATCACGAGGGGCTGGACCGGGCGCTGCTGGCGGGGCCGGTCACGGCCTATATCGGCTATGATGCGACGGCGGCCAGCCTGCATGTGGGACATCTGCTGAACATCATGATGCTGCGCTGGTTCCAGAAGACCGGCAACCGGCCGATCACGCTGATGGGCGGCGGCACCACCAAGGTCGGCGATCCCTCGTTCCGGTCAGAGGAAAGGCCGCTGCTGGATGCGGCCGCGATCCAGGCCAATATCGACGGGATGGGGCAGGTCTTCGCGCGCTACCTCGATTATGGCGACGGCGCGGCGCTGATGCTGAACAACGCGGAATGGCTGGACGATCTGAACTATCTCGATTTCCTGCGCGACATCGGGCGGCATTTCAGCGTCAACCGAATGCTCAGCTTCGAATCGGTGAAGTCGCGGCTGGATCGCGAACAATCGCTGTCCTTCCTGGAATTCAACTACATGATCCTGCAGGCCTACGACTTTCTGGAACTGCACCGGCGGCACGGATGCCAGTTGCAGATGGGCGGATCGGACCAATGGGGCAATATCGTCAACGGGATCGACCTGACCCGGCGGGTGGACGATGCGGTGATCTGGGGGCTGACCTCGCCGCTGCTGACCACCAGCGACGGGCGCAAGATGGGCAAATCCGCGGGTGGAGCGGTCTGGCTCAGTGGTGCGATGCTGTCGGCCTATGATTTCTGGCAGTTCTGGCGCAACACCACCGATGCGGATGTGGGCCGGTTCCTGAAGCTCTACACCGAATTGCCGATCGAGGAATGCGACCGGTTGGGCGCCCTGCAGGGTTCGGAAATCAACGATGCCAAGATCCTGCTGGCCAACGAGGTCACCTCCCTGCTGCACGGCGCCGACGCCGCGGCCAGCGCCGAGGCGACGGCGCGCGAAGTCTTCGAGCAGGGCGGGGCGGGCGGCGATCTTGATGTCGCGGTATTGCCGGCGGACGCATTTTCGGGCGGGCTGTCGGTCGTTCAGATGCTGGTTCAGGCCGGCATCACGTCCAGCGGCAAGGAGGCCAAGCGCCTGATCGCCGAAGGGGGCCTGCGGTTGAACAATCAGCCGGTCACCGATCCGCAGATGCCGATAGGATCGGCGATGATCGGCGATGGCATGAAGGTATCGGTGGGCAGGAAAAAACACCGGATGGTCCGGATCGGCTGAGGCCCGATGGGGCCGAATACCGCGCATTCGAGCTGTGACGCGGCGTCATGGCTCTGGCATCCACGGCCGCCGCCGTCTATCTGAACCTGCTTGCAAGAGAATCCTCCTATGGAGAGACGAGATGAGCGACGACAAGCGATCGACGGATGCGCCCCGGATTTCAGACCAGCCGGGCAAGGAAGCCGCGGCTTCGGATGCCGCGGGCGCTGCCGCGCGGCCCGCGCCGATCCGGCGCGCGATCGTGACCGAACTTGATGCCCTGAAGCCGGTCTGATCCCGGCAGGCCGATCTGCGGGATCTGAGCCTGGTCAGTCCATCTTTTCGATCCGATGCCTTGCGTCGCGGCCTTGCATGTCCCGCCTCCGTCCGCGGATCTGGTCCGGTGGCAGTCAGTGCCCTATCGGGCCACAGCGCGTGGATAGCCGTTGCGGCGCAGATGATTCAGGGCCTCGACCAGCGAGCGGCGGTCGCGAAACGGCCCTGCAAGGATGATCCGAACCCTGATCCCGCCCCGTCGGCCATAGGTCTGCGCCACGCGATAGCCAAGATCGGAAAGCCGCCGGATCGCGCCGGCCGCATTCGCCTCCGCCGCATAATCTCCGATCCGGACATAGCGGGCCGAGGCCGGAATCATTTCGACACGATCCGCTGCCACGGTCGCGGCCCGCGATCTGCGGGCCGGGCCGGAGCTGGCGACAGCTTTCCTGGCGGCCCTGTCCGGCGGCCGCGACGCGGCGGGACGCCGGTCCCGGCGAATGGATGAGCCGGCGACAGCCGGCGATGTCCTGCGCCCTGTTTGTCCGGCATCCTGCGGGTCGGCCTCGCCTTCCATCGCGCCCCGGCGAACCCGCGCGGACAATGTGACCGGCCGCATTCCCGCGCACAGGCCAAGCGTGACATCCTGCCCCAGCACCGGCGCGGCACCCGGATCGGCCACATAGCCCAGCTTTTCGCACAATCCGTCGGGCGCGTCCTGCATCGCGGCCATCGCGGCCCGAACCTCTGCTTCCTTCGTCATCACCGTGTCCAAGTCGCGCGCGAAGGCCTGTTGGCCGGATGCCTCGGCAGGCGCGGCGATCGGCTGCGCCACACGGGGGTCGGCCGTGAATTCGCCCGCGCGAAGCCCGAAAGCCAGGGCCTGGATCAACCGATCCTCGGGGCTGGGCGGAACCTTTGCCTCGCCCAGCGGAAGCACGCGGTCCGTTTCAGGATCCGTGCGCCGGGTCGAGAATGTCGGAGGAAATCCGCAGATCCGCACCCCGGTCTTGTCCAGCTTCGGTATCCATTCGCCATCCGCGCGTCGAAACACGCATCCGGCACCGTCGATATACTGAAGGGCCGCAAAATCCTCGGGAGGCGGCGGTGCCGGCGCAGCCAGGACCGGCCCCGCCGCCATCATCCACAACAAGATCCCGACCAGCACCCGCATAAATCACCCGCGATTCGACCCTTCATGTCACGGGATAGGGCAAAAGCCTGAAACGGTTGTTAACGCGGTCCTATTTCGTGCCGAACATCCGGTCGCCCGCATCGCCCAGACCGGGCACGATGTAACCGTGATCGTCCAGCCGCTGGTCCAGCGCGGCGGTCCAGATCGGCACATCGGGATGGGCCTCATACATCCTGCGAACGCCCTCTGGCGCGGCCAGAAGACACAGGAAACGCAGATTCCTTGCGCCACGGGATTTCAGCATGTCGATCGCCGCGACAGAGGAATTGCCCGTGGCCAGCATCGGATCGACGACGATGGTCATCCGCTCATCGAGGCTGGGCACCTTGCAGTAATATTCGACCGGCTTCAGCGTCTCGGGGTCGCGGTAAAGACCGACGAATCCCACCCGCGCCGACGGAATCAGCTCCAAGATACCGTCCAGCAGACCATTGCCGGCCCGCAGGATCGAGATCAGCGCCAGCTTCTTGCCAGCCAGCGTCGGTGCCTGCATCTCGCAGATCGGGGTCTGGATGGTGATGTCGGTCAGTTCCAGTTCGCGCGTGACCTCATAGGCCAGAAGCAGGCTGATCTCGCGCAGAAGCTGGCGGAAGGTGGCGGTCGAGACGTCCTTCTGCCGCATGATTGTCAACTTGTGCTGGATCAGCGGATGCTTGACGACACTCAGGTGGGGATCGGTCACGCGAATTCCTTTCTCAGCCGGTCGCGGGTTTCGGGGTCGCAAAAGGCGGCCTCGGCTGCCCATTGGTTGATCTGCAGGAAGTCCTTTTCGCCCCAGCCGAAGGCATCGGCAAGGCGGTCGTATTCCTTGCCCATGTCGGTGTGAAAGAACGGCGGATCGTCGGTCGAGACGGTCACTTTCACCCCCGCATCGGCCAGCCGCGCGATGGGATGGGCGTCCCAGGAATTCCACAGCCCAAGCGCGATGTTCGAGCCGGGACAGACCTCGAGCACCGTCCCGCGTTCGGCCAGATCGCGCACAAGCGCGTCGTCTTCGATGGCGCGGACGCCGTGGCCGATGCGGCTGACACCCAGCGACAGCGCCTGCCGGATGCTGTCCGGCCCGCCCCATTCACCGGCATGACAGGTCAAGCCCAGGCCGGCCTCGCGCGCGCAATCGAAGCTCCAGGCGAAATCGGTGGCGCGGCCCGTCGTCTCGGCGCCGCCCATGCCGAAGCCGGTGATCCAGCCGCCCGCCGTTTCGGCCGCGCAGACCGCCGATCTGCGGGCGCGATCGGCGCCGAAATGACGAATGCAGGTGACGATGCCGCGGCTGTCGATGCCCTGCTTGCGCATCTGGTCCGCGACTTCGGTCATCGCGGCCAGGTAATCGCGCCATGCGGCCAGATCGCCGCCGCCGCAGAATTCTGGGCTGACGAAAAGCTCGGTATGGATCACGCCCGTCTCGGCGCTGCGTTCCAGCACTTCGGCCAGCAGGCGGGCATAGTCGCGCGGGCCCTGCAGAATGCTGGTCGCGGCCTCGTAGACGCGCAGGAAGTCGTTGAAATCGGCATAGGCATACTGGCCCCGCGCGTCAAAGATCGTGGGCAGATCGACGCGCTTTTCAGCCGCCAGCGCGCGGATGAAATCGGGCGGGGCCGCGCCTTCCAGATGCAGGTGCAATTCGATCTTCTTCACAGAAACGACCTTCCATGCTGCGGCGCGGGCAGATCCAGATGGTCCATGACCGAGGCGCCGATATCGCTGAACCCCACCTGCCCGACCGGCCGCCTGCCCAGCCCGTGCCCCAGCACCGGCACCCGTTCGCGCGTGTGATCGGTGCCATGCCACGACGGATCGTTGCCGTGATCGGCGGTAAAGATCGCCAGATCACCGGGCCGCAAAGCCTCGATCAGCCGGCCCGCCACCGTATCGAACCATTCCAGATGCCGGCCGTAGCCGGCAACATCGCGCCGGTGCCCGAAATTCGTGTCGAATTCGACGAAATTGGCGAAGGTCAGGCTGCCCGGTTCGGCCTTTCGGCCCAGGTCGATCAGCTGTTCGGCCAGATCGGCGTCGGATTTGCCCTTCCACAGATGCGCGATGCCGCGATGGCTGAAGATATCGCCGATCTTGCCGATGCCGTGGGTGACGCGCCCCGCCGCCGCCGCGATGTCGAGGATCGTATCGGCGGGCGGCGCGATGGCGAAGTCGCGGCGATTGGGGGTGCGGCGGAACCGGCCCGGCGCCTCGCCCAGAAACGGCCGGGCAATGGCGCGGCCGACGCGCATGTCATGCAGCATGGGGGCGATTCCCTCGCACAGCGCAATCAGCCGGTCCAGGCCGAAATGCTGTTCATGCGCCGCGATCTGCAACACGCTGTCGACCGAGGTATAGCAGATCGGCCAGCCGCTGCGGATATGTTCGGCCCCGAACCGCTCGATCACCTCGGTGCCCGAGGCGTGGCAATTGGCAAGGATCCCCGCGGTTCCGGCCAATTGGCACAAACGTGCCGTCACCGCCGGCGGAAAGGCGGGCTGCGTGTCGGGAAAATAATGCCAATCCCACGGCACCGGCACGCCCGCCATTTCCCAATGTCCCGACGGCGTGTCCTTGCCGACCGAGATCTCGGTCGCGGCGCCCCACAGGCCCTGCGGTTGCGCGGAAAGCCCCGGCACCGTCAATCCGCTGGCAAGCCCGATCGCCGCGCCAAGCCCCAGACGGTCCAGATGCGGCATGGCCAAGGGGCGGGCCTGCGCGATATGGCCGATGGTGTTCGCGCCGGTATCGGGCCGCCCCTCGTTGAAGAACCGTGCCGCATCGGGGGCGCCGCCGATACCGGCGCTGTCCATCACGATCAGAAAGGCGCGATTGCTAGTCATCTGTGTCCAGCCTTTCGCGGATCAGCGGACCGGGCGCAATCCCGTCCCCGATCCGGTAGGCGGCCGCGACCGCGGCGACGGCGATCTCGGCGGCGGTTTCGTCGGCGGCATGGACGATGGCCAGGGGCCGGTCCGGACCGACCGCCTCGCCCAGTTTGGCAAGCCGCGACAGGCCGACACGCACATCAATCGCATCACCGGCGCGCACCCTGCCACAGCCAAGCGCCACGACAGCATGACCAAGCGCCGCGACATCGATGGCATCGACCGAACCGGCAGGCGCAGGAACCGGATGGCAGGCAGGCGCGGTCGGCAAATGCGCCGCAGGCCGGTCCAGCAGATCGCGCGGCCCGCCCTGCGCCGCGACCATGCGGCCAAAGACCTCGGCCGCCGCGCCCGCATCCAGCTGCGCGGCAGGATCGCCCCCCTGCCCGGCAAGGCGCAAGGCCTCTGCCGACAATTCCAGCACCAGATCACGCAAGGCGCCGCCTTCGCCGCGCAGGACACGGATCGCCTCGGCCACTTCCAGCGCGTTTCCGGCCGATCGCGCGAGCGGCTGATCCATATCGGTAATCAGCGCCGAACAGCGACATCCCGCGCCATTGGCGGTGCGGACCAGCGATTGCGCCAAGGCTCTCGCCTGATCGGGTGATTGCAGAAACGCGCCCGATCCGGCCTTCACGTCCAGAACCAGCCCCTCCAGCCCCGCCGCCAGCTTTTTCGACAGGATCGAGGCGGTGATCAGGTCGATTGATCCGACCGTCGCGGATTCGTCGCGGATCGCGTAGAGCCTGCGGTCTGCGGGCGCGATATCGCCCGTTGCCGCGACGATGGCGCAGCCGGTTTCACGCAGGATGCGGCGAAAATCGTCCTCGGGCTGGTCGCAGACGAAGCCGGGGATCGCCTCCAGCTTGTCCAGCGTGCCGCCGGTGTGACCAAGCCCGCGACCCGAGATCATCGGCACATAGACCCCGCAGGCCGCCAGCAGCGGCGCAAGGATCAGGCTGACGGTGTCGCCGATGCCGCCGGTCGAATGCTTGTCGACGACCGGCCCCGGCAGATCCCATCGCAGCACATGCCCCGAATCGCGCATCGCGCGGGTCAGCGCCACGCGCCCGGCCTCGCCCGTGCCACGGGTCAGGACCGCCATCGCGAAGGCGCCTGCCTGCGCGTCGCTGACGGATCCGTCCGCCAGCCCCTGCGCGATCAGCGTGGCGCCGGGGCCATCCAGCCCGCGTCCATCCCGAAGCGCGGCGATGACGGGGCGCGGATCGGTCATCCGGCCCGGGTCATGTGGCCCGCATCGAATCGGCCGGGCAGCAGATCGCCGATCGTGGTGGTCTGGCGGGCTCCGTCGACCGTGCCCATGATGACGGGGGTGTCGGCGCGCCCGAACTCGGCCAGTTTCTGCCGGCAACCGCCGCAGGGCGGGCATGGGGCGGGCGCATCGGCGATGACCGCGACCTCGACCAGTTGGGTCTCGCCGGCCGCGACCATGGCGCTGATGGCTCCGGCCTCGGCGCAGGTGCCCTCGGGATAGGCCACGTTCTCGACGTTGCAGCCGCGATAGATCCGGCCCGATGCGCCGCGTATCGCCGCGCCGACCTTGAACTTCGAATATGGCACATAGGCCGCTTCGCGGACCTCTTGCGCAGCATTCAGCAGCGACATCGTCACCCCCTGATTTCGTTGAGGCAGTCTTGCGCCCCGACGGGGGCGAACGCAAGCCGATGCCGCCTGTTCCCGGCGCCGCAAATGGTTTAACGGTGAACCAAATTCGGCTTGCGGAGGGGGACAGAGATGGAAGAACGCCGGCAGGACAGCGCGCGGCAGGCCGCGCTGGATTACCACGAATTTCCGCGCCCCGGAAAGCTGGAGGTCCGCGCGACCAAGCCGCTGGCCAATGGCCGCGACCTGTCGCGGGCCTATTCGCCCGGCGTGGCCGAAGCCTGCCTGGAAATCAAGGCCGATCCGGCGACCGCCAGCCGCTATACCGCGCGCGGCAATCTGGTCGCCGTCGTGACAAATGGCACCGCCGTTCTGGGCCTGGGCAATATCGGCGCCGCGGCCTCCAAACCGGTGATGGAAGGCAAGGCGGTCCTGTTCAAGAAATTCGCCAATATCGACTGTTTCGACATCGAGGTGAACGAGGCCGATCCCGAGAAACTGGCCGATATCGTCTGTGCGCTGGAACCGACATTCGGCGCGATCAACCTGGAAGACATCAAGGCTCCGGACTGCTTCATCGTCGAAAGGCTGTGCCGCGAGCGGATGAACATCCCGGTCTTTCACGACGATCAGCACGGCACCGCCATCGTGGTGGGCGCCGCGGCGACCAACGCGCTGCATGTCGCGGGCAAGCGGTTCGAGGATATCAAGGTCGTCTCGACCGGCGGCGGCGCGGCGGGGATCGCCTGTCTGGACATGCTGCTGAAGCTGGGCGTCAGGCGCGAAAACATCTGGCTTTGCGACATTCACGGGCTGGTCCACGAGGGCCGGGCCGAGGACATGAACCCGCAAAAGGCGGCCTATGGCCAGCCGACCGATCTGCGCAGCCTCGATCAGGTGATCGAGGGGGCCGACCTGTTCCTTGGCCTGTCCGGTCCCGGCGTGCTGAAGCCCGAGATGGTGGCAAGGATGGCCAGCCGGCCGGTGATCTTCGCCTTGGCCAACCCGATGCCCGAAATCCTGCCCGAGGATGCGCGCGCCGTCGCCCCCGACGCCATCATCGCCACCGGTCGCAGCGATTATCCCAACCAGGTCAACAACGTGTTGTGCTTTCCCTTCATCTTCCGCGGCGCGCTGGACGTGGGCGCGACAACGATCAACGACGAGATGGAACTGGCCTGTATCGAGGGTATCGCGGCCCTGGCCCGCGCCACCACCGCCGCCGAGGCGGCGGCCGCCTATCGCGGCGAGACGCTGACCTTCGGCCCCGAATACCTGATCCCGAAACCTTTCGATCCGCGCCTGGTCGGGGTCGTCTCGACCTCGGTCGCCAAGGCAGCGATGGCATCCGGGGTCGCGACCCGTCCGCTGGACGACCTGGACGCCTACAAGCGCAAGCTGGACGGATCGGTCTTCCGCTCGGCCCTGATCATGCGCCCGGTCTTCGAGGCTGCGGCCACCTCGGAACGGCGCATCGTCTTCGCCGAGGGCGAGGACGAGCGTGTGCTGCGCGCGGCCAATGCGATGCTGGAGGAAACCACCGACAAGCCGATCCTGATCGGCCGCCCCGAGGTCGTCGCCATGCGGGCCGAACGCGCCGGCCTGCCGATCCGGCCCGACCGCGACTTCGAGATCGTGAACCCCGAAAGCGATTCTCGCTATCGCGATTACTGGGAAACCTATCACCAGTTGATGGCACGGCAGGGGGTCAGCCCCGATATTGCGCGGGCGATCATGCGCACCAACACAACCGCCATCGGCGCGGTCATGGTCCATCGCGCCGAGGCCGACAGCATGATCTGCGGCACGTTCGGGCAGTATAGCTGGCATCTGCAATATGTCCGCCATGTCCTGGCGCGCGACGGGCTGCATCCGGTCGGGGCGCTGTCGATGATCATCCTGGAAGACGGCCCGCTGTTCATCGCCGATACGCAATGCCACAACGATCCCACGCCGGAACAGGTGGCCGAAGCCGTCCAGGGCACCGCACGCCATGTCCGCCGCTTCGGTCTGACGCCCAAGATCGCACTCTGCGCCCATTCGCAATTCGGCAATCTCGACACCTATACCGGCCGCAAGATGCGCGAGGCCATGGCGCTGCTGGACGCACGCGAACCCGATTTCATGTACGACGGCGAGATGCATGTCGATGCCGCGCTGGATCCCGAACTGCGCGAACGCATCTTCCCCGGATCGCGGCTGCAGGGCGCGGCCAACGTGCTGGTCTTTGCGGGCACGGATGCGGCCTCGGGCGTCAGGAACGCACTGAAGATGCGCGCCGGCGGGCTGGAGGTCGGGCCGATCCTGATGGGCATGGGCAACCGCGCCCATATCGTGACGCCCTCGATCACCCCCCGCGGCCTGCTGAACATGAGCGTGCTGGCCGGAACCCCGGTCGCGCATTACAGCTGAGGCGCGGTGATGCCCGGCCTGCGCGCGCGATACGAACAACAGGTTCGGGCGCTGGCGCGGCGGGCTGATGATCTGCGCGCCGCGGGTCTTGCCGCCGAAGAGATCGCGCGCGGGCTTCACGCCGAACGCCGGGCCTTGTCGGCCCGCTACAAGGCGCTGACGCCCGAACCGCTGCGCAGCCGCATCGCCGCCCGCAGCATCGCGATCCATGGCGATCCCGACGGCCCGAGCATCGACTCGCTGCGCGCCGCCGGCAAAAGCTGGGATCAGATCGCCGAGGCCGCTGCGTGTCCTGGCCGCTTTCCGCCGCTGGGATGAAAGCCTGCCCGCCCAGATCAGCGGTCTCGCCCCTGCAGCCGGGCCCTGCAACGCCGCGCGGGCAAGCCGAGATCAAAGGGCCGCGGCTGCCGCCGGTGACGGGCGCGGAGGGCATTGAAAGAAAGTCGGGCGCTGGTCCGGCCCGCCACGATCCGGCCACCGCAGCCGCACCCGGCGCAATTCACGCCGCTTTCCTGGACCGTCCCGCCGGGGATGCCGCTAACATGGTTGCACAGCCTCCGTGCTGCCCCATAACAAGTCCCAGGGAGAAGGAGGACGTCATGGCCTACAAGGACATCTATGCGGGCTGGAAATCCGATCCGGAGGGGTTCTGGATGCGCGCGGCGCAGGCGATCGACTGGGACCGCGCGCCCGGCCGCGCCTATTCCGATGATGGCCCGGCGGGCGAATGGTTCGCGGAAGCGATGGTCAATACCTGCTGGAACGCCGTGGATCGTCATGTCGAGGCCGGCTACGGCGACCGCCTTGCCATCATCCATGACAGCCCCATCACCGACAGCATCCAGCGCATCACCTATGCCGAGCTTCGCGACCGCGTGGCCCGCCTTACAGGCGCGCTGCGCACCGCTGGCGTCGGGAAAGGCGACCGCGTCATCATCTACATGCCCATGGTTCCCGAGGCGCTGGAGGCGATGCTGGCCTGCGCGCGGCTGGGGGCGATCCATTCGGTCGTCTTCGGCGGCTTCGCGGCGCATGAACTGGCCGTGCGCATCGACGACGCCCGGCCCCGCGCTATCATAGCCGCGTCCTGCGGGCTGGAGCCGGGGCGCATCGTCGCCTACAAGCCGCTTCTGGACCGGGCCATCGATCAGGCTTCGCACAAGCCCGATTCCTGCATCATCCTGCAACGCGAACAGCAGCCGGCCGAACTGATCGCGGATCGCGATCTCGACTGGGACCGGGTCACGCGCGACGCCGCGCCCGCCGATTGCGTGCCGGTCGAGGGTCATCACCCGGTCTATATCCTTTATACCTCGGGCACGACGGGTCAGCCCAAGGGCGTGGTGCGCCATACGGCGGGTCATCTGGTCGCGCTGCAATGGTCGATGCACAACATCTACGCGATCGAGGCCGGAGATGTGTTCTGGGCCGCATCGGATGTCGGCTGGGTCGTGGGCCACAGCTATATCTGCTATGGTCCGCTGATCGCGGGCGCGACCACCATCGTGTTCGAGGGCAAGCCCGTCGGCACCCCCGATGCCGGCGTCTTCTGGCGAGTGATCCAGGATCATGGGGTCAAGTCCTTCTTCACCGCGCCCACCGCGATCCGCGCCGTCAAGCGCGAGGATCCCAAGGGCCAGTTGATCCGCGACTATGACCTGTCCTGCCTCAAGGCGCTGTTTCTGGCAGGCGAACGCGCCGATCCCGATACCGTCGAATGGGCCGAAAATCACCTGACCGTGCCGGTGATCGATCATTGGTGGCAGACCGAAACCGGATGGGCCATTGCGGCCAACCCCCTGGGGATCGAACGGCTGCCGGTCAAGTCCGGCAGCCCGACCGTCGCCATGCCGGGATATGACGTGCAGGTCCTGGACGAAGGCGGCCAGCCGGTCGCCCCCGGCACGCTGGGCGCGATTGCGCTGAAACTGCCGCTGCCACCCGGCACGCTGCCGACATTGTGGAATGCCGAGAACCGGTTCCGACAAGCCTATCTGGCGCATTTCCCCGGCTATTACGAGACCGGCGATGCCGGCTATCTGGACGAGGACGGCTATCTCTATGTCATGGCGCGCACCGATGACGTGATCAATGTGGCCGGCCACCGCCTGTCCACCGGCGCGATGGAAGAGGTTCTGGCCAGCCATCCGGCGGTCGCGGAATGCGCGGTGATCGGCGTTGCCGATCCTCTGAAGGGTCAGGTGCCGCTGGGCCTTCTGTGTCTGAAGAAGGGCGTGAATGACCCGCCGGATCAGGTGCTGCGCGAGGTGGTGGGTCTGGTTCGCGACCGTATCGGCCCGGTCGCGGCCTTTCGCCTGGCCTGCATCGTGGATCGCCTGCCCAAGACGCGCTCGGGCAAGATCCTGCGCGCGACCATGGCCCGGATCGCTGATGGAGAAGATGTCGGGACGCCGGCCACCATCGATGACCCCGCGATCCTCGACGAGATCGCGACGGCCCTGCGCGGCCTCGGCCTTGGCCTTGGCCTCGGCCTTGGCAGGGGTGCCTGACCGACCGCGGTGACGGCAAGATCGTTACAAGGGTCGGTCGCGGGCCTATAAAGGAGATCAGGTGGCTGGCCGGCGCGGATTTCAGTCCAGACCAAACATGAAGGAGATCACCTTGTCAGAGACCCGTCGCCCCTCTTTGGCGGATCAGGTTTACGATCAACTGCTGGCGACAATTCTCGAAGAGAAATACCCGGTGCAAAGTCGGCTGCCCGCCGAAGACGTCCTGGCCCAGAATTTCGGCGTCTCCAGACCGATCGTGCGCGCGGCGCTTTCGCGCCTTCGCGATGACGGGATCGTCCAGTCGCGACGCGGCTCTGGCAGCTATGTCCTGCGCCGGCCCGACCGGCAGCTCATCAGTTTCATTCCGCTGGAATCCGTCTCGGGCGTCCAACGCTGCTACGAATTCCGCATCGACGTGGAAGGGGCGGCCGCCGCATGGGCGGCACGGCGCCGAGACGAAGATGATCTTGCCGCGATGGATCACGCCTATGAGGTGATGAAGCAAGCCTATGAACAGAACGCTCTGGGTGTCGAGGCAGACCAGATGCTTCACCTTGCCGTGGCGCGTGCCTCGAAGAACCCGTTCTTCGCTTCGGTTCTCGAATCGCTTGAAGAACAGATCGCCTTTGGCGTGAAGCTGTCGCGATCCCTGACCCTGCTGGATACGCCGGTGCGTCAGGAACGGGTGCTGGCTGAACATCGAGCCGTCCTGGACGCGATCCGGCTGCAGCAGCCAGAGGTCGCCAAGGCCGCCATGCGCCATCATATTACCGCCGCCAAGGACCGGATGTTCGTTGGCAAACCGGAAAAGGACCGATCGTGAAAACATCGCGGTCGGCCTTGCCCGAAGACCGGCGTCCCGGACCCCTGGGCCACGAGGCCGATCTCAGCTTCCGACCAGGTCGCCGCCATTGGGGTGCAGAACCTGGCCGGTGAAATAGGACCCGTCATCGCAGGCCAGAAACAGCATGGCAGAAGCAACCTCGTTGGGCTGGCCGGGACGGCCCAGCGGTGAGGACTTGCCGAAATCCTTCACCTTGTCCGGTGGGAACGAGGCGGGGATCAGCGGCGTCCAGATCGGTCCGGGGGCAACGCCGTTCACGCGAATCCCCCTGGGCGCCAGCTTGGACGACATGGCCCGCATGAAGGACAGGATCGCACCCTTGCTGGACGCATAGTCGATCAGCAGATCCTGGCCGCGATAGGCGGTCACAGAGGTGGTGCAGATGATCGATGCGCCCTTCTCCAGATGCGGCAGCGCTGCCTGAACCATGAAGAACTGTCCGCCCAGATTGGTTCGGAAGGTGCGAAACAGCTGGTCTTCGGAGATTTCGGTGACGTCCTCTCTTGCGTGCTGTTCGGCCGCGTTGCAGACCACAACATCCAGGCGTCCGAACTCGTCCAGGGTCTGGCGTGCCACGTCTTCGCAGAACGACTTGCTGCCCACGTCTCCCGCCAGCAACAAAGCCTTGCGGCCCTCGTCCTTCACCAGACTGCGTGTCTTTTCCGCGTCGTCATGTTCGTCCAGATAGACGATCGTCACATCGGCGCCTTCCCGCGCGAACAGGACCGCGGTCGCGCGTCCGATACCGGAATCGCCGCCGGTGATGATCGCCACCCTGTCCTTCAGTCGTCCCGACCCGGGATGGCGCGGCATGTATTCCGGGGGCGGGTCCATGCGGGATTCGATCCCCGGCTGACGGTCCTGGGTGTCCATCTTGTCAAGATCCTTCGGATGCATCCTTGTTCTCCTTTCATGTTGCCAGACCCGCATCCACGCGCGCGGACGACATTCTTCCTGCTTTCAGTCCTTGGCCACCATTTGCTGCAGCCCGTCGATCACGCCATCGGAAAGGGTCTGCCGCTCTTCCTGCAGGGCCAGCGCCGGGCAGCGGGACTTCAGCCTCGCGGCCATGTCGCCCATCGAAAACCCGCCGGATGCCTCGATTTTGCGAAGCTCGGTCCAGGTGACCGGGACAGCGACCGGCGCCCCCGCGCGCGCGCGGACGGAATAGGGGGCGATGGCCGTCGCGCCGCGTTCGTTGCGCAGCCAGTCGATGAAGATGCGCCCCTTGCGACGGGCCTTCGACATGGAGGCTGTGAACCGTTCGGGTTCGCGCGATGCCATCGCATGGGCAAAGGTCTTGGCAAACAGCTTGACCGTGTCCCAACCCCGTGTGCGGCGCAGCGCGGTCCAGACGTGAACGCCCTTGCCACCGGTCACGATGACGCCCGTCTTCAGCCCGATCCCTGCCAGGGCCTCGCGAAGGTCGAAGGCCGCGGTACGCACCGCGTCCCAGCCCAGCCCCTCGTCGGGGTCCAGATCGAAGACCAGGCGGTCGGGCCTGTCCAGACGATCGCGACGCGCCCCCCAGACGTGGAATTCCAGCGTGCCCATCTGCGCCGCCGCGACCAGTCCGCCGGGGCCCGTGGCATAGAGATACCGGGCCACATTCCCGTCGCTTTCGCCGATTTCGACGCGGCCCAGTTCGCGGGGCATCCCGCCGGTGTCGTGCTTCTGGAAAAAACATTGTCCGTCGATCCCCGAAGGGCAGCGGAACAGAGACAGCGGACGCTGACCGATCAGCCCGATCATGCGTTCGCCGACACGATCATAGTGGCGCGCCACATCGCCCTTGGTGCAGCCCGCTTCCGGAAAGACCCTGCGACCCTCATGGGTGACGCGGATGCCGCGAATCCCGGTTTCCTCGTTCTGTTGCATCGGTTCCTCCAACCGGACCTGATCGGCGGTCTTGTCGTGGCGCAATCCCAGGAACGCGCCGTGACGGATATGGCCGTCGGCGGTGAATTCGGTGAACTCGACTTCGGCCACCAGGTCAGGGCGCAGCCAGGATGCGCCACGCGCGATGGCCGCGGGCACATCACCGACCGGCGGGGTCTTGCGGGGGGTGAAGGCGGCAGACAGATCCTTCATCGAGGCCTCGGAAAAGCCTGTGCCGACGCGACCCTTGTAGCGCAGCTTGCCGGCTTCGTGCGAGGCTACCAGAAGCGATGCGAACGGCCGCCCCTTCTTGTCCGAGGGGCTGAATCCCACGATCACGAATTCCTGCCGTCGCGTGCACTTGGTCTTCAGCCAGGTCTTGGCGCGTCCACCGCGATAGGGTGCGTCGAGACGCTTTGACACCGTGCCTTCGCCCCCGGCCTCGCAAGCCGCGGCGAAGATCCGGGCGCCGTGGCCGATGACGTGGTCGCTTGTCCGCAGCGCGCCGCCGGCCGGCAGACCCGCCAGCAAGCCGGCCAATCGTTCGCGCCGCTCGATCAGGGGCGCGTCGGTCAAGTCGGTGCCGTCCACGCGCAGCAGGTCAAAGGCGAAAAAGACCAGATCGCCCCCCTCCTTGAGTGCGCGTTGCAGCGATGAAAAGGCCGATTGCCGAATCCGATCGGCCATCACCTCGCCGTCGATCAGGGCGGTGTCGCAGGGCAAGGCGTCGAACGCCGTGGCCAGGCGGCCGAAACGATCCGTCCAGTCCTTGCCCGAGCGGGTATAGAGCCGCGTCCCTCCGCCACCCAGCGCGGCAAGGCATCGGTAGCCGTCGAACTTCGTCTCGTGCAGCCAATCGTCACCCTCGGGTGGCTTGTCGACCAGCGTGGCAAGCTGCGGCGTGGTGAAGGCCGGCCGTTTGCCCCGGCGTTTTCGATCCGCGGCCGCGGATGCGACCGGACCGACCGCGGCCGCGATCCGTTTCATCGGGCGGCCGGTCCTGACCGAGACGTCGAACTGGTCGGTCAACGCGTCCGGTTCCTCCCCTGCGTCGTCGTCGATCTCCTTGATCAGCAGCCAGTTTTCCCGCTTGTCATCGGGCTTTCGCTGCATCCGCACCAGGGTCCATCCGCCGTGCATCCGGCTGCCCTGAAGCGTGAATTTCAGCTTGCCCTTCTTCAGGCCCTGCCCGAAATTCTCCTGCGCCGACCAGGTGCCCTCGTCCCACAGCATCACCGTTCCGGCACCGTATTCGCCTTTGGGGATCGTGCCTTCAAAGCCGGCATAGTCGATCGGATGATCCTCGGTCCGGACCGCAAGGCGTTTTTCGCGCGGATCGGAGGAAGGGCCCTTGGGGACAGCCCAACTGAGCAACACGCCATTCCATTGCAGCCGGAAATCGTAGTGCAGGTGGGAGGCGGCATGTTTCTGCACGATGAAGCGGTGATTGTCGTCTGCGGCAGCCGGAATCCGGCCTATCGGCTCGCCGGTGCGGGTGAAATTGCGCTTGTCGTTGTATTCGGCCAGAGGGTCGGCCGGCCGAGCGCCGCGGCGGGTCATCACGACGCCTTCTTGCGCTTCGGCTTCTTGCTGTCGGCCGCCCGCGCGGTCTTCAGGCTCTGTTTCAGCGCGCTCATCAGATCGACGACCTTGTCGCCGCCGGCAACTTCACGTTCGGCGTCGTCGCGGACTCGTGGGGCTTTCTTGTCCTTTCGCTTGGCCTCCAACAGATCGCGCAGCGCCGCGGCATATTTGTCGGTATAGGCGGTGGCGTCGAAGGGCGCGGATTTGCGTTCGATCAGCGAGGTGGCAACCTCGACCAGTTCGACATCGGCGGGTGCATCCTCGATACCGGTAAAAATCTGATCGGCCTCGCGCAGTTCGTTTTCGTAATGCAGCGATTCCATCAACAAGCCGTCGCCACAGGCCTTGACGGCGGCAAGATATTCCTTGCCGCGCATCGTCACCTGGCCCAGCCCGACCTTGTTCGTCTGCCGCAGCGCGTCGCGCACGACGCGATAGGCATCCTCGGCCAGATCGTCGGAAGGGACGATGTAGTAGGGCTTGTTGAAGTAGATCGGCGGTATATCGCGAAAATCGACGAACTGAACCAGTTCGAAGGTCTTTTTCGTCTCCAGCTTGATCGCGTCGATTTCTTCGGGGTCGATCAGCAGATATTCGTCATCCCCGATCTCGTAGCCCTTGACGATTTCGGCCGCATCCACTGGTCCGATCTCGGGCACGGTCTTTTCATATCGCACCTTCTTGCCCGAAGGCCGGTGAATCTGGCGAAATGACACGCGGCCATCGGGTTTCGTGGCCGAATAGATCTCGACGGGGATGGCGACCAATGACAGCCGAAGCTGACCCTTCCACAATGCGCGCGGTGCCATTTCCGTCCTTTCCCTCGGGGTCCACGAGAATGATCAAAGGCATTTCGGAAGAATATACGCCTTGCGCGGCGCGATGGTTCCTGAACCGGCCCCCATTTGGACCGTTTCTTCCGGCGCCGGAATGGGCGCCTGCCGTCGCCCCGCAGTCAAGGACGGGACTGCCGTTCGCGTGAGGCATATTGCCGGCCGCGACAGGGGTCAGCGCCTGCCGATCCGGGCAAACAGGCGGGCGAAAACGCCCGCCGGACTTTCGAAGATACAGGCCGCCTGGTGGCCGCAGGGCCGGCGCGGTCCAGAGATGGACTGCCCCGCCCCGATGCGCGCTACCAGATCGCGCGCTCGCGATCATGGAACCGCCGTGCAGCGACCTTGACGAAGGCATCGGGGTCCAGGTCCACGACACCCTCATCCCTGGTGACGCCCGCCGCATCCAGAAGCGGTTTCGCCGCATCCTCGGCCGCGATCGCTTTCAGATGCGCGAAGGCGTCCGAGACGAAATCGATCGCCGGCTTGTAGCTGGCCAGCGCCCGTGCGTCCTCTGACCCGATCACCAGGGCGATCGCATCCAGAAGAACCGATGGCGTGGCGGCAAGTTGCGCCTCGGCATGGCCACGCTGCCTTGCGATCATCACCGCCACGCCGCCGGCCGCTTCGACCGCTTCACGAATGGCCTTGGCGCGCGCGGAATCGCCCCCGGCGCCGATGACAATCCCGACCTTGCGGCCCGCGAGGCTGGGCTTCGACCGCTTCAGGATCGACAGCGCGTCCGAGGGCGGCATGTCGATCGGGGCCCGCTGCGGCGTCGCGGCCGCGGGCAGATCTTCGGCCAGGCCGCGGGCCACGGCGCCGGCGAGATCTTCGTCGATCACCCGCAGATGACCCAGAATCCGGCTGCGGACATGATCCAGTCCCACGTTCGACAACTCGAAGGTGATCGCCTCGGCGATGTGGCGCTGTTCGACCTGGGTCTGGCTGCGATAGAACAACCGCGCCTGGCTGTAGTGATCGCCGAACAATTCGGGCCTGACGCGCAGCTTGGCATCGGGCGAGTTGCCCAGATCGGTCATCGCAGGGGCGGTCGCAAAACCCCGATCCACGGCGCGCGGACCGCCGTCCTCGCCGGCTTCGGCAAGACTGTTGGGTTCATAATTGGCCCGTCCCTTGGGCACCGCCATCTGCATCATCCCGTCACGCTGGAAATTCTGCATCGGGCATTTCGGGGCATTGATCGGCAATTGATGGAAATTGGCGGTTCCCAGCCGCGATTTCTGGGTGTCCAGATAGCTGAACAGCCGCCCCTGCAACAGCGGATCGTCGGTAAAGTCGACGCCCGGCACCACATGCGAGGGACAGAAGGCCGCCTGCTCGGTCTCGGCAAAGAAGTTGTCGGGATTGCGATCCAGCACCATCCGGCCGACGACGCGCACCGGGATATCCTCTTCCGGAACAAGCTTGGTCGCGTCCAGGACGTCATATGGCTGCCGGGCGGCCCAATCCGCGTCAAAGACCTGGATGCCCAGATCCCATTCGGGATGATCGCCGCGTTCGATGGCCTCCCACAGATCCTGTCGGTGATAGTCCGGGTTGGCGCCCGCTGTCTTGACCGCCTCGTTCCAGACCTGGCTCTGAAGCCCCAGCCGTGGCTTCCAGTGAAACTTGACAAAGGTGGACTTGCCCTCGTCATTGACCAGACGGAAGGTGTGGATCCCGAAACCCTCGATCATGCGGAGACTGCGCGGAATCGCCCGGTCGGACATCGCCCACATGATCATGTGCAGCGATTCGGGCATCAGCGAGACGAAATCCCAGAAAGTGTCATGGGCCGTGGCGGCCTGGGGATAGCCCCGATCGGCCTCCATCTTCACGGCGTGGATCAGATCGGGAAACTTGATCGCGTCCTGGATGAAGAACACGGGGATATTGTTGCCGACCAGATCGAAATTGCCCTCTTCGGTATAGAACTTGACCGCAAAACCCCTGACATCGCGGGGGGTGTCGACGCTGCCCGCCCCGCCCGCGACGGTGGAAAAGCGGGTAAAGACCGGCGTGCGGCCCTTCTTCGACAGGAATTGGGCGCGTGTCAGTTCAGGAATGGGATCGGTGCATTCGAAATAGCCATGCGCACCCGACCCGCGGGCATGCACGATCCGTTCGGGGATACGCTCGTGATCGAAGTGAAAGATCTTCTCGCGCAGGATGAAGTCTTCCAGAAGGGAAGGCCCGCGCGCGCCCGCCTTCAGGCTGTTCTGGTTGTCGCTGAGCGCGACGCCCTGATTGGTGGTCAAGGGCTTGCCGCCACGCTGATGCAGCTCGCCCGCCTCACCGCTCTTGTTGCTGGTGTCGGTCACGGCACTCTCCTGTCCTGATTTGTGATCCGGCATCCGCAAGGACGCCCGGCGAACAACGCAGGTGATGGCTGACCGTTCCCGCGAAAGACGAAATCCCGGATCAGCGGCGCCGCCCTTGTCCGGCGCCGACGCGCGCCGTGTCCGTGATCGGGCGATGCGAGACCGCCCGCAATGGTCGGTGGCGACGGAACGAAGCGCGCGCGGAGGGCGGGCCACGACCGCCCTTGGCATCGTCGGCGCGCGTCCTGGAAATGGTTGACTGATGCAAAAAATGCGAGCGACGTGCCTGCGGGGCCGACTCTCGCTCCGGCTAAAGCCTTTCGACACCGCCGTTTTTTCGACCGGACGGCGCATGGCGGAAAACTGCCCGGAACATGCGACCCCGCCGAACGGAAGGGGAGGAATGTCGTGACGGACATAACCAGTACCCGGGACATGCCACCCTCCGGCCGACATCCAAGCGACCTGCTGGAACCGATCCATCATTACAGCGACCGTGCCGCGCGAACCTGGCTTTACAGTTCCGTCTTCTGGCTGATGTTCGTCACCCTGGTCGGCCTGACCATCGCGACCGAGTTGATCGCGCCGAACATCTTTGCCGGCATCCCCTATCTGGTCTTCAGCCGGATCCGGCCGATCCACGTGAACGGGGTCATCTTCGCCTGGCTGTCGATGATGTATTTCGGCGGTGCCTTCTATGTCCTGCCGCGGCTTCTGGGCTTGCGGGAAATGTGGGGCGAAAGCCTTGCGGTCTGGATGGCGTGGGCGTGGAACCTGACGATGGCCGCGGGCTTTGCCGGGCTGTCGATGGGATATACCCAGGGGCGTGAATATACCGAACTGATCTGGCCGGTCGATGTGGCGGTGGTGGTCGTGCTGCTGATCAACATCTACATTATCCTGATGACGGTGCTGGCGCGGCGGATCAGGCCGCTTTACGTCACCGTCTGGTGGAGCGTCGCCAGCCCGATCTGGCTGGCCGCAGATTATTTCATCGTCAACGTGATGTGGCGGCCGGGCACGTTGCTGGGCAACGGCATTCCGGGGGCGCGGCTGTCCGGCGCGCTGGAAGACCCGCTGGCCGACGGAATGCTGAACTGGTGGGGAAACCACAACCTGTTCGGATTGTGGCTGACGCCGATGATGGTCGGGCTGATGTATTACTTCGTGCCCAAGATCACCCGAACGCCGCTTTACAGCCACACCCTGTCGCTGGTGTCGTTCTGGGGCATCGCCTTCTTCTACACCGGGGTCGGGCACCACCATCTGTTGCAGGCGCCCATCCCCGGCTGGCTGAAGACCTTCGCCACCGTCAACTCGATCATGCTGCTGGTTCCGGTCTTCGCCTTCGTGGGCAATATCTGGCTGACCATGCGCGGCAACTGGGACAAGTTCTTCGTCAACATTCCGCTGCGCTTCATGCTGACCGGGTTCCTGTTCTATTTCCTGGTCAACGTGCAGGGCTCTTTCATGGCGGTGCCGGCGTTCAACAAGATGATCCACTTCACCAATTTCATCGTCGCGCACGCCCATCTGGCGCTGCTGGGGGCGTTCACCTTCTTCGGCATGGGGCTGATCGAATACATGGTGCCGCAGATGGCGCGGCGGCCGGTCTACAGCCGCAAGATTTCGGAATGGACCTACTGGCTGCTGCTGACGGGCTTTTTCGGCTTCTTCTGGGTGCTGACCATCGCCAGCTTCCTGCAAGGCGAAAGCTGGGCGCGGGGCGAGCCCGAGGTCAATGTTCTGGCGATGATCCGGCCGCAATATATCGGCCGCGCGATCTTCGGCGCGCTGATCGTGTTCTCGACCTTCACCCTGGCATGGAACGTCGTCGCCACCGTGTTCAGCGATACGAGCGCCGGCACCCGCCGCGCCTTCCGCCGTGCCGTGGCCCTGGAGCCGGGAGAGTAGCGACATGGACAACCGCAACCGCATCCCCGAACACCCCCCCTACCCCGAAAAGCTGCTGCGCGCACATCGTGGCCGCCGGATGCTGATGACCCCCGGCATGGTGGCGATCGGCGGGCTTCTGGCCTTTTTCACCGTGGTGTTTTCGGTGGTCGTCCTGCCCACCAGCACCTACAAGCCACAGGTATCGCCCAACTGGCTGCCGCTGGACGATACCCAGGTATCAGGCCGCGCCGTCTATCTGGCCAATGGCTGCGTTTATTGCCATAGCGGCTTCAGCCGGCCGCAGGATGTCTTCACCGGATCCTCGGCGCTTTACGCGCGCGCCTCGCAGCCGGGCGACTATGCCGGCATCAGCCAGAGCCCGAACACGCTGGGCAGTATCCGCACCGGGCCGGACATGTCGAACGAAGGCGGCACCCATCCGGATGGCTGGCACCGCTCGCATTACTGGAACGCGCGCAGCACCACACCGATGTCGGTGATGCCCCGCTTCAGCTTTCTCAGCGCCGACGAGACCGATGCGCTGATCAGCTATACGCAAAGCCAGGGCGGCAAGCTTGCGGCACTGCGCTATGCGGCGACGCAGACCGGCAACTACCTGATGCGGCTCAATGCCGGCAAGGCGGGTCTGGACGATCCCGGCGTGCCGGTGGCCGATCTGGTGGCGCAGTTGCGCGGCACGGGCGAGCTGCGCGAGAACGGCACGCCCAAGGACAAGGCACCAAGCGGCATGAGCTGGATGGACGTCTGGCACATGAACAGCTTCTCGCGATCCTACTGGCTGACCGACAACCCGCTGGAGGTCAATGCCGAGAACCTGATGCGCGGCAAGGCGACCTATATACAGCGCTGCGCGGGCTGTCATGGCCGCAATGGTGACGGCAAGGGGCCGGGCGCCGAGCGGCTGAAGGTCAAGCCCTTCGATTTCACCCAGACCAACCTGCCCTATGACACCGGCACCTCCAGCGGCATGATGTATCACCGCATCCTGACCGCCGGGCCCGGCACCGCGATGGAGAATTTCGGCACCCGCCTGTCGGTCGCCGAGATCTGGCGCACGGTGATGTTCCTGCGCACCATCCCCAATGGCGGACTGAAGGAAACCCTGCCCACCGTCGAAATGTACGAACGCTGGAATCCCCCTGAAACCGCGCTGCGCTATATCGCGGAAAACCCGATCGACGAGACCTATACCGACCTGCCGAAGACCGATGACCCGTTCATGCAGGCCGCGCGCTGGATCGCGCCCGGCATGACCGCGAACGACACGATCTATGTCGGCGGCAAGCTGCCCATCACCCTTGACCGGCTCGCCGGGGTGATCGGCGGATTGTACCGGGCCGACATCCAGCGCCGATACGACGACGCCACGGCGCGCGGCGAGGCGATTCCCGCGCTTGCCGAACTGCAGGATATGGAAGGGCTGGTGTTCCATGCACCCTGATCATTTTCAACCGCGCCAAACGGCCGCCGCCTGCGCCGCGGCCTCCGCCCTCGCCATGGCCGCCGCACCGGCATGGGCCAGCGTCTCTCCAAAGGGCGCGGAGTTCGTCATGGCGGACTGGATGCTGCTGTCGTTCCTGTCCTTTGCCGGCGCGGCGCTGGTGGTGTTCCTGATCGCGGTCCGGCGGGGAATGTTCGTCGGCATGGAAGAGGCGAAATATCCGCTGCTTTCGGTCGAAGAGCCCGATTATTACACGCCCGAATGGGCGAAGGAGGACGGTGATGCAGCCCAGTGGAAGTGATCCCGCGACGGTGGATGCGATCAACCGCTATATCTATGCCCAGTATATGGATCGCATCCCGACCGATCGCACCGAGATCCTGTGGCGCGGGCCGATCTATGAGGTGCTGTTCGCGGTCACCCTGATTGCATTCTTCTTTTCGGTTGTCTTCCTGATGCGGCTGACATTCCGTCAGCGCGCCGAACTGACCGAACTGACCTCTTTCGCCGGCCAGTTGACCGAGCGGGCGGGCATGATACGGCTGTTTTCCTATGTCGTCTGGACCGCGACGACGGTCTATGCGGCCTATTTCGCGGTCACGGCGATCTTCCGCGGTATCATCTATTGAGGTGGGTCCATGGCCGAAGGTCATTCCTATAGCTACGTCACCACCGCCACGCTGTCCGGGGATACATGGGCGCGGGTACAGCCGCTGCTCGAATCCTGGAAGCCGGTGCTTCAGGATCTGCCGGGATATGCCGGAAGCGACGTGATGGCGCGCACGACCGGGAACGGCGCACTGAGAATGCATGTGCGCGTCACCTGGCTGACCCGGGAGCAGTTGGAAGAGTTCGCGGATTGCCGCTGGGAAACCGAGCGGATGATCGCCGCGACCGGGGCAGAGCCCGGCGACATGCGCTCGGAGACGTTCGAGCATTTCATCTGAAGCGACGGAAGGGCAAGATCATGGCGCAGATTTCAGTGACCGACGCACCACCGGTGGACCTGCCGCGCCCCTTCAGCGACGACGAGATCGACCAATCCTTTCAAGTCGAGGACGACCGCTGGAGCCGTCGGGCGCAGATCGGGGACTGGTTGATCCTGGCGGCGATGATCGCCGTTTCGCTGGGCTATCACCTGGCGATCTTCGCGTTGCAGCCGGGCCTGCGCTGAGCGATGCGCGTCGAAGACATATCCAACCTCGATGCCTTGCTGTTCGTGCTTTTCCTGGCGGCGGCGTCGCTGCTTGTCTTCCGGCTCGTCCCGCGTGCCGGTCCGCGCGCCGAGGCCGAGACCTTTTCCGCCGCCGAGATCGCGCGCTATGACGGCGCCCTGACGAAATATGCGCTGACCGTCGCCGCGGCGCTGCTTGTGGGCAGCCTGCACCTTGCGGTCAAGTCGCTGCCACCCGTGGCCCGCTGGCTGGCACAGGCCGGACGCGGCGGCCACCTGGCCGCCAACATCGCCTACAGCCACATGGTGATCGTCATGGGTGGCACGATCGCGGTGACGGGTCTGACATGGTATGTCCTGCCGCGGGTTGTGCAACGCCCCCTCTACAGCGGAACGCTGGCCCAGCTGGCGTTCTGGGGCACGGTTCTGGGCGCCGGGGGGTTCTATCTGATCAACTTGTTCGGCGGCGTGACGATGGGCGCGCTGGTGCATGGCGGCATGACCGACGCCGAGGCATCGGACGCGCTTGGCATCTGGCGGACGCTGCCGACGGCGGGCGCGGCGACGCTGATGGGCGTGGGCTACTGGATTTTCGTCATCAACGTGCTGGCAACCTGCTGGCTGGGGCGCCGGGTCGCCGGTGCGCGACCGCTTGCGCATCTTGCCGGTTTCTTCGTGCTGGGCACCATCGGTCTGCTGGTCGGCACGGTGCAGGGCGTTCTGCAGGTCATGCCGGACAACGAGGAATGGCTTGCCGCTGCCGGAGTGGCCGGACGCTACATCGATCCGATCTCGCATGCCCATGTCAACCTTCTGACCGGGGTCATGATGCTGATCGGCGGCCTTGTCTTCGCCCTCGCAGACCCGCCCGCCCAGGGATCGCACGGTCGCCGCATGGCCGCGCGCGTGTTCTGGACGCTGGGGCCAGGATCGGTGGCGCTGTATCTTGCCTTTCTGGTTCTCGGCCTGACCGAGGGCAAGCTGATCGTGACCGAAGGTCTCGGCTTCGCGCAGGCGACCGAACGGCTGGGCCTCTGGCACAGCATTCCGCTTGCAGCATCCGCAGGCGTCGTCCTGTTCGGCCTGTGGTCGCTGCTGGGCGCCATCGTCATGCGCTTTGCCCGGGGCATCGGGCGACGCGCGGGCTCGGGGTTGATCTGCCTCGGCGTGGCGATCCTGATCGCGGGAACGATGCAGGGCGCGCTGCAGATTCTGCCGGAGGTCAAGAACTGGATGGTCGAGGCGGGCAGCGCCGGTGTCGCCGTCGCGCGAACCCATGCCCAGGTCAACATGCTGGGCGGCGTTCTGACGATCCTGACCGGCCTGATGCTGCGCATCGGCCGTCCGATCCTCGGGGCCGATCCCGCGCCGGAATTCGACCTGCGTCTGGCAAGACTGATGGGCGCGGGCGTGGCGCTGTATTATCTTGGCGCCCTGGCCGGAGCGATCGCAGCCGGACAGGCGATCCGTTCCGGGGCAGAACCGCAACCGGGGCTTTGGGCCTGGTTCTTCGCCTCGGGCGTCATCGCGGGCGCTTTTCTCTATGCCCGTGCGGCGGCGCTGTTGCTGGGCTTCGTATGGCGCGCGACACCGGTGCAACGGGCCGCAGGCTGGCGCATGGTCAAGGCCGAAATGGCCCGGCACGACGGGCCGCGACCACGCTGGCTGCGCCAGGTTCCGATCGCAGCACTGCTCTTGCCGGAAACGATCGGAGCCGTGACAGGCTTTCCCGGGCTGGGCTGGATCCTGTCGGGCCGCGCCCTCATCGGCGTTCCGCTGATCTTCGCTGGTCCAGCCCTGGCCTGGGCCGTTCTTCCGCTGATCCTGTCGCCCTATGGGCCGGTCGCCCGCCCCGATACGCTGTTCATCATAATCCAGGGATATCTGATCGTTTCCGCCACCTTGTCGGTCCTGACGCTTTGGGCCTGCATCAGGTCAGAGCGAAGCTTGAGGCCCGGACAGATCGCCTGATAACGAACCCGGTCTTGCGAGTCTTGCCGCACGGGGTTCGATCGTATCGTCTGAGGCTGCCACGGTCCCCGGCGGGCGGGCGCGCAAGGCATCAAGGCAGGTGCGCGTCAGTTGGGCGGAACCGCCGCCAATTTCTTGCCCGGTTTCTTGATGACGAGGAAGTAGATAAAGACCAGCGTCAGCAGGACGAAGAACAGGCTGTCGGGGTTCGTGAGGAAAGTCGTTGGATCGCCGTTGGACAAGGCCAGCGATCGCCGCAAAAATTCCTCAAGATTGGGGCCCAGAATATAGCCGAGCAGCATCGTGATCACCGGAAAGCCGTTGCGCCTCAGATGGAAGGCCAGAACACCCATGCCCAGAGCCATGAACATCTGAAAGGTCGAATAGGTGGAAACATAGCTTCCCACGACGGCCAGGATGGTGATGACCGCGTAGAGAACATCCTTGCGGACGGAGACGATCCTGATGAAATACGGACCGATCAGATAGAGCGTCAGGGGAATGAGCACGACCGCGCTGAACAGCAGGGTTGCCAGCATCGGGGCTATCAGCCCGGCCTGATCCGACATCAGTTGCGGGCCGGGCTGGATGCCGTTGATGACCAGGACGCCGAGCATGATGGCAGTGATCGGATCGCCGGGAATCCCGAAGGTCAGCATCGGAACCATGGCACCGCCACAGACGGCATTGTTGGCACTTTCAGAGGCTGCGATGCCTTTGGGATTTCCCTTGCCGAAGGTTTCCGGCTCGGAAGATGTTCGGACCGCCTCGGTATAGGCGAGAAACGAACCCATCGATCCTCCGGCACCCGGCAGCGTCCCGACGAAATAGCCGATCAGGCTGGATTTGAGATAGCAGACGAACCCGATCTTGCGAATCTCGGAAAGCGGCGGCAGAAAATCCCGCCGTCTGATCCTGACCTTTTCCGCGGCCGCCGTTGCAGCGGCGATGTCATTGGTCGAACTCGCCTGGATCAGCACTTCGGCGATGGCGAATGTCCCGATGATGACGGGCATCAGGTCGATCCCCGCGGTCAGGTTGCTGTAGCCATAGGTGAACCGGGTGATCGGTTCCATCGCGTCGAGGCCGATGGTTGCAAGCATGAGGCCAATGCAGGCTGCCAGCCCGGCCTGGGGGATGCGGCCGCGCTGCGCAATCACGACGACGACGATGGCAAAGGCCAGCAGCGAGAACTTGCCGGTCGTCTTGACGAGCAGGGAAACCTCGGCCACGAATGGCGCGACCGCGATCAGCAGCAGCGCCCCCAACGCGCCGCCGAACATGGAACCCAGGGCCGCGTGACCCAACGCCAACGCACCCTTGCCCTTCTGTTGCATGGGATAGCCGTCCAGCGCGGTCATCATCGACGATGGCGCGCCCGGAATATTGATCGTGACCGCGGTGATGCTGCCCCCGCACATGCCGGCCATATAGATGCTGGCAGAGGCCATGAGCGCTGTTTCAACACTGAGCGTGTATGTGACCGGCAGCAGCAGGGCCATCGCCAGCGTCGCGGTCAGGCCCGGAATCGCCGCAAAGATGGTTCCGATCACGAAGCCCATGACGACATAGGTCAGGTTCAGCGGATCCAGGAGCAGGGTGCTGCTGCTGATGACAAGTAAGATGAAATCCATGATCTAACCCCACAAAGTCGGGAGCCGGACCCCGAACAATTGCTGGAACATGACGTAGGCGATCACGACAATCGCCACGGATATGACAGCCTTCTGCAGCAGCTTTTCAAAAGAAGAGAAAAGCACGACAAGCACGAAAACGAAAATTCCCGACGAGATGAAATATCCGGCAGGCTTGAAGGCAATGATGTAGATGAAGATGGCCAGGACAACCCAGAGATGGGTGAAGTTTCGAGGTCCACTTGCACCGGGTTCCTTGGGTTCGGTGCGGATCTTCTGAAGAATGAGAATGCTGGAAAAGACGATTGCGGCGCCTCCCACCAGGATGGGAAAGAACGAGGGCGTCAATCCGCTTTCGGATACGGGCGCACCCAAACCGATCGCGGAAATGAAGTATCCGACAGACACTGCAAGAGTGACATAGAGAAATAGCGGCGGCCTTTTCACGAGCATCGTCTTCTCCGGGACTGGGGGTGGAACGGCGCGTCGGCGCGAAGCGCCTGCCCATGCGTTCAGGTATGAAGAAAATCGTTGGATCACGGATGCGCCAACCCGCCGCGTTGCCAGCATGGGATGACGTCGTTGGTTCGGGCGACATCCTCCACCGCCACGGCAAGCCTCGGCCGGGCCCAAGTCTCCGATACCAGATCGGAGGCTTGGGTCCCTGCAAGGATCAGAGGTCCAGTTCGTCCATGAGCTTGAACGTCTTGTCCTGAAGTTCGCCCATCCAGATCTTGACCTCGTCAGAGCCGAGCCAATCCGGAGTAACCCCAACCTGTTTCAGCCAATCCTGAAATTCTTGGCTGTCATAGGCCGTCTTGAACACGGTTTCGAGCGTCGTGACGGCCTCTTCGGGCGTGTCTTTCGGCGCTGCCAGAATGATGAAGCTACCGGTTTGCAGGTCGTAACCCTTGGAGCTGATCGTTGGCACGTCCGTATAGGTCATGTTTTGCACCGAGGTCAGTTCGACCACGCCTTTGGCATCACCCGACGAAATGATGCCGCTGAAATCGCCCAGGCTGGAAATCGCTGCATCGAGTTCGCCCGACAGAAGGGCTTCTGCCTCCGCGCTGGAAGATCCGGCATAGGTGATAACGTTGAAATCGACTTCCAGCAGCTTTTCGAGCTGGATGACCGACAGATACGGACCCGATCCTTTCGGAGCGACGCCGACACGCACGGTTCCAGGCTTCGCCTTGGCCGCTTCGACCAGTTCCTCGAAGCTGTCGATACCGGAGCTTTTTGAAACGACGATCGCATCGGCTTCGGTCGTGATGCGGGCGATCGGCGTCATGTTGTCCAGGGAATAGCCGGGCACCATCTGGCCGCGCGGCAAGGTGATGACGCTGTCATAGGTCAGGACCCCGACCGTATAGCCGTCAGGACGCGAATTCGTCATCTGAATCAGACCAGTCGCGGTCAGGGCGCCGGCGATGTTCTCGACATAGATCGATTTCGGCAGGTCTTGTTCGGCGATGTTGCCGATCTTGCGCGAAATCGAATCAGCACCGCCGCCGGCGGGCCACGGAACGATCAGGCGGATATCACGGGTGGGAAATTCCGCCGCGACTGCCGAGGTGCCGATGATGCAGGCACCAAGTGCCAAGATTATTCTGCTTTTCAAGCTTTTCAAAAACATGACCTGTTCCTCCTCCAGAAATTTGATGGGATCGCGAGTGGAACGCTCGGCTGGAACATCCTCACACACGAACCCGTGCTTCCGCCGATCGTCGCCTTCGGCGCAGTAGACTTGCCCCCAAGAACTCTGCCCATCATACTAACTACTTATTACAACTCAACGGAAAAATCATCGATAAAGGCCGATTATTCCGGGGTGTAAGCAGAAATCTGTATATAATATATACAACTTGACAGGCTGCTTCGGCCAGCGCGGCGGGCATTGGCAAAAGCTGCAAGGCCCGCCGATCACCGCCATCGGCCGGATCGCGGCGTGACAACGCCACAAGAGGCTTCAGCAGAGCCCGGCGACCGAACTCGAAAGATCGACCCGCCAATCACGAAGGCGTGGTGACGGGTCGGTGGGGCCGTGACCTGCCAGGTCAGACATTCACCAGGTCGTCCGGCAACAGTTCTTCGGGAAGGTTCTGGTAGCACACAGGCCGCAGGAAGCGGCGGATGGAAAGTGTGCCGACAGAGGTGGCGCCAAAGTTTGTGCTGGCCGGATACGGACCTCCATGAACCATGGCGTCGCAGACCTCGACGCCGGTCGGAAATCCATTGGCCAGAACACGACCGGCCATTCGCTCCATCACCGGCAACAAGTCCCGGGCAAGTTCGATATCACCATCATCCATCTGAAGCGTCGCGGTCAGTTGTCCCTTGAAGCTTTCGGCGACCTCTCTCATCTGCGCCGCGTCCCTTGCCCGGATGACCAGCCCCAACGGTCCGAACACTTCTTCCGACAGATCCTGGTTGATCATCCACTCGCTGGCCGAAACTTCGAAAAGATACGGTGCGGCATTCCGACCTTGACAGGATGTGGTCAGCAGCGATCTGACCCCTGCGCCTTCCGACACCCGGCGGACGCCATTGCGATAGGCGTCGGCGATCCCGTCCGTCAGCATGGTCTGCTCTGCCACGCCCTCGAGGCCCTCGGCCGCGGATTGGACGAAAGCATCGGCGCCCTTCCCGTCAACCACGATGGCAATACCGGGATTGGTGCAGAACTGCCCGGCGCCCATGGTCAGGCTCGCCGCCCATCCCGCCCCCAGATCCGCACCCCGGGCGGCAGCGGCCTGCGGCAAGACGAACATGGGGTTGACGCTGCCAAGCTCGCCGAAGAACGGAATCGGTTCTGGTCGCGATGCGCAAAGACCATAGAGTGCGCGTCCGCCGGCAAGGCTGCCGGTGAAGCCCACGGCCTTGATCCGCGGATCTGTGACAAGCGCCTCGCCCACGATACGACTGCCCCCCTGGACGAGGCTGAAGATACCCGCGCTCATGCCAAGCTTTTCAAGCGCCGCAACGATCGCGTCACCGACGATTTCGCCCGTGCCCGGATGCGCGCCGTGACCTTTGACGACGACCGGGCACCCTGCGGCCAGCGCGGCGGCGGTATCACCACCGGCCACCGAGAATGCCAGCGGAAAATTGGATGCGCCGAAGACCGCGACCGGGCCCACCGGACGCTGCATCAACCGCAGATCGGGACGGGGAAGAGGTTTGCGATCGGGCAAGGCCGGGTCATGGCGACGATCGAGATACCCGCCGTCACGAATATGGGCAGCGAAAAGGCGCAACTGACCGGTGGTCCGGCCGCGCTCGCCCTGCAGGCGAGCTTCCGGAAGTCCGGTTTCCATACATCCGATTTCGGTAATCTGGTCGCCGCGCGCCTCGATCTCTTCTGCGATCGCTTCCAGCAGCTTCGCGCGTTGCTCGCGCGGGGTGGCGGCAAAGTCCGGAAATGCCGCATGGGCCGCGGCGCAGGCTTCGGCCACAAGCTTGGCGGAACCGGCCGAAAACTCGAAGCCCCGGCCGGTTGCCGGAGCAGAAAAGAACCGCGCCTCCGAGCCGACCCGCGCGCCTGCGATCAAGTGATTTCCGTGTGGAATGAAGGTCATGCTATCGTCCTGTCCGTTCACGCCATGCATCGTATTTCACGAGGTTTTCGTCGTCCGTCGCCGGATAGAGACCGATGATCCCGGCGCCCGCGTTTACCTGCTCCAGCACAAAATCCTCATAGGATTCCATGTTCGTGCATTCCTCTGCGATCTCGTCGGCCAGATGGGCCGGGATCACCATCACGCCGTCACCGTCGCCCAGCATCACGTCGCCCGGAAAGACCGGTGCATCGCCGCAGGAAATCGGCACGTTGATATCCACGGCCTCATGCAGGGTAAGGTTTGTCGGCGCCGAGGGACAGGCAAAGTAGGCCGGCATGTCCAGGGCCGCGATGGCCGCCGCGTCGCGCATACCTCCGTCCGAGACCACGCCGGCAACGCCGCGTTGCCCCAGGCGGGTGACGAGAATCGATCCGGCCGTGGCCGCACGCCTGTCCTTGCGGGCATCCATCACCAGCACCTGACCTTCGGGACAGGTCTCGACCGCCACACGTTGCTTGTGGTCGCGCTCGCGGAACACGGTCAGCGGGTTGCGGTCCTCACGGGCGGGAATATAACGCAGCGTGAAGGCCTGTCCGACCATCGTGACCGGCTTGCGCTCCATCGGCACGACACCCTGCACGAACTGGTTGCGCAGACCGCGCTTGTACAGAGCCGTCGCGACAGAGGCCGTCGAGACCTTCCTCAACTTCGCGCGCGTCTCACTCGACAAGATGTAATCGCTCATATCCGTATTCCTGTCATCTGGCCCCTTGCGGCCATGGTTTTCGCAAATCCGCTCCGCTCTCCGGCACGAGGGAAAACGGCCGAAAAAACTCGATCGACTGCCCTTCAGCCGCTTCTGCGCCAGGCCCGATGACCTGGCTCTCCGACACGCCTGTGAACCTGACGGTCGGTTGGCCAGCATTGCCGCGGTTGAAACGGTCAGGTTGGTTCGCCGGAACTGCACCAGGCCATGTCGCAAGCCATGCAGGCCAGCGCGTCAGGATGGGCACAACGGCCCGTTTCCGACCTGCGACGTTCAGCGTAAAAGACCCGCACAACCTTTTGTGGCGCTCGGCAAATGAGTTCTCCCGATTTCTCCTTCCCAAGAGATCAGAAGCGTTGCTAAGCGTCGACGTCAAATTTGTCAATAGTTGTAACGTAAAGAAAGGATATTCGCGGCATATCGGGGGTTTTATGCGTATTTTTTGTCTATAATTATTACAGAATTCGATGCTCATCTCGGCTCTGCCATGCAAAGAGCGTGAACCCCAGGCTCCGGCAAAGCTGCGCTCCTCCACCTCCGCCTCCACGATCCGGTCAGTCGCAAAGGCCAGCATCTCGCGTACGAAGTCGCCCTCAGCTTGCTTCTCAACCAGCTCGATCAGCGTCATTCTGTTGTCGGTTATCGTGGGCATCCCACACTGCCGATCGGTCATATCCCAAGGCATGGTGTATCTGAGGCGGCCATCGGGTTTGTCGGCAGGGTCGGGTTGCGACGGCCAACCTGAACCGAGGGATGACCCCGATGACCAAACCCGTAACGGACCTGAGAGAGCTCGTAGAGAAAAGCGGCGATGCGGATCTGCTGCGCGAGATGATCGGCTTCGCCGCCGGGCGGCTGATGGAGCTCGAGATGGGCGGCCAGACCGGCGCCGCCTATCGCGAGAAGAGCCCCGAACGCCTGGCGCAGAGGAACGGCGACCGCGACCGGTCGACGTATCCGTCGACGGCAGACACGCGCCGGGAACGTGGAGCTGCGCATCCCGAAGTTGCGCACGGGCAGCTACTTCCCGTCGTTCCTTGAGCCTCGGCGCGCCGCAGAGTCGGTTTTGGGATTCACGCGGTCGGTTTGTCCGATTCACTGACGCCGGTGATTTGCCAGGGGGCGAAGATGACGAGGAGCCTGAGCGGCGACCTTCGCGGTCGGGTGATTGCGGCTATTGAGTATCCGTCATGCGCAAGCGGGTTTCTCGGCCCAGAAGCGGTCGGCTTTGACCAGGGCGTTCGCGATCTCGATCAGCTTCCGCATGAGCGCGACGAGCGCGATTTTCGCGGGTTTTCCGGCTTCGCGCAGCTGCAGATACTTGGCCTTGAGATCCCGGTTGAACCGCATGCCGACGAGAGCAGGCATGTAGAGCGCATCGCGCAGCGGCTTTCGTCCGCCGCTGATGAAGGACTTGCCCTTCCATTGGCCCGACTCCCTGTTATGTGGAACCAGCCCGGCCAGACTCCCGGCCTGCTTTCGGCCCAGCGTGCCGATTTCCGGGAAGAAGGTGAGAATGGCAGCGGCGGCAATCTGCCCGATTCCGGGGATCGAGCTGAGGATGTCGCGCTTGCGTGCGCTCGTCGTGTCCTCGGCAATGCGCCGTGCGATCTCGGCGTCGAGTTCGCCGAGCTGCCGTTCGACCAGGGTGAGGCGTGCATTCGTCTGACGCTTCAGCAGGGCACTGGTCAGGATCAGGCGGCGATTGCGCAGACGCCCCCGCTCCTTGATCAGCGCGGCTCGTGCCGTCTGCAAGTCACGAAGATCGCGCAAATTTTCCGAAACGGGCTCGTCGGGTTCCAGGCCCAACGCGGCCCCCATGCGCGCCAGACAGCGGGCATCCACCGCATCGGTCTTGGCATGCGTTCCGACGGCCTGCGCGAAGCGCCGCGCCTGCAGAGGGTTGACCTTCACGAGCGGGAACTTGCCCGAGAGAGCCGTCTCCAGCCGACGATGATAAGGCCCTGTCGCCTCGTACACGATGCGCGTCACGTCCATTGTGTCCAGCCATTTCTGCAGGGCGCGCACACCCTGTGCCGAATTCTCGAACTGCCTCGCCTCATTCCCCTCCAGATCGATTGCATCGAGGTGGGATTTGGAAATGTCGATCCCGATCGTGTGCTCCGTCATCTTCGCCGTGTCCTATCCTTGTCATGCGTGACGCAAGCACGCGTATCCGTTCAGGCCCTGGGTGAAGACGGCGGCCGATCCCACTCAATACCGGTCCCGCTGACCTTTGCTGACACGATCCGACCGCCGCCATGGCCCGCCATAAATGGCGTGGCGGGCCA
>NZ_JBSXNM010000037.1:0-14915 GCF_056857655.1 Paracoccus sp. L-17 | reverse complement strand
ACAACAGACGCTTGCTGGAACCCATCGGTAACATCCCGCCAGCAGAGGCCGAGGCAAACTTCTATGCCGCTCTGGAAAGATCAGACATGGCCGCGTAACTAAGACAAATCAGCCTCCGGAAAACCCGGCGCGGTTCAAACGTCCGACTTATGCGGGCTATGTCGAAGCGCCGAATTGGGGCGTGTCCCTGCGCAAGGGCTTCCATGAGGCGCTGATCGACTACGCCACGCATGAGCGTGTGCTGGCGCGGCTGCGCAGCACGTTGCAGGCCCCGGCACGCAAGGACATCAACGAGGATTTCCCGCTGCGGGGATTTGTGCTGTGCGACGATTGCGGCGAGCCGATGACCTCCTGCTGGTCAAAAGGCCGGAACAGGCATTACGCCTACTACCTTTGCGATACGCCGGATTGCGCCTCCCGCCGCAAGTCGATCCCCCGTGCGGAGATCGAGGACGGGGCGCGGGCGATTATGCGTTCCCTGCAACCCGCCAGCCAGCTTTTCGAGGTGGCGCGGGTGATGTTCCGCGACCTGTGGAACGCGAGGCTGGAAGAGGCCAGAAGCAGCCGCCAGACGCTGGCCGATCAGCTCAAGGCGCTTGAAAAGCATATCGACGGTCTGCTTGACCGGATCGTGAATACCGACAGCCCGTCCGTGGCCGCCGCCTATGAGCAGCGCATCGAAAAGCTGGAACGTGAGAAGCGGATATTGGCGGATCGGATCGAGAATGCCGTGCCGCCGCCGGGCAGGCTGAACGAATTTATCGAACCGGCCATGCTGTTCCTCTCAAGCCCTTGGAAACTCTACGATAAAGGGGAGTTTACGCTCAAGCGGACAGTGCTGAAACTGGCCTTCGCGGCACCGCTGCGCTACAATCGGAAAGAAGGTTATCGAACCGCGAAAATCACCTTTCCGTTCAAGGTGTTAGCGGATTTTTTAAACCATAAGTGCGGTTTGGTGGAGCCAAGGGGAGTCGAACCCCTGACCTCTTGAATGCCATTCAAGCGCTCTACCAACTGAGCTATGGCCCCACCGGAGGTCTGCGCGGGCGCTGCTTTGCGCTTGCGTGGGGCGGTCTATAGGGGCGCGCCGAAGAGGGTGCAAGTGGAAAATTCGCCGGGCCGGTCCGAAATCCCGAGGTAATCCGGTGGCAGGCCGCGACAGGGAAAAGGACGGGATGCAAGATCCCGTCCTGCGCGTGTTCGATCGCCCTGAACGACTATTTGTCACGACCCAGAACCGCATCCGCGCTGAGCGGGCCGGGGCCGGCGAAGACCAGGTAGAGGAATACGAAGGAATACAGGATCGCCGGATCGCCCCCGTTCAGGGCCGGAAACGGACCCTGCGGCGCATGGGCGATCCAGTAGGCGACCGCCATCAGGCCGGACAGCAGAAAGGCCACCGGACGGGTGAACAATCCGACGATCAGCAGCGCGCCGCCAACCAACTCCATGATGCCCGAAATCCAGGGAAGCGAGAGGGCAGGGGGATTCAGGTTGCTGGCCGGGAAGCCGAGAATCTTCTGTGTGCCATGGGCGAAGAACGTCAGCGCGCTGACAATGCGCAGAACGCTGCGCATCAGCGGCGCATAGGCGTTGAGGGCCATCGGGATATCCTTGGTCGGGGCAGGGCAAGAAGGGCCGGCCCCGCAGCCGGCCCCCGCAATCGCATCAGTCCTCGTCGTCGTCCGAGACGTCGGCGATATCGTCCAGCGACACGTCGCCGTCGTCGTCCTCCTCTTCCAGCAGGTCGTCGTCCAGATCGCCGCTGTCGCTGTCGATGTCGTCCTCTTCCTCGGCGGCCTCGCTCGTGTCGCGCGAGGCGGCCTTTTCCGGAACCAGCGTCTTGCCGCGTCCATCGGTCAGGCTTTCCAGCGTGAACTGGGCCCCGCAGGCCGGACAGGTCATCGGATCGTTCTGCAAATCGTAAAAGCGCGTTGCGCAATGCGGGCACAGGCGTTTCGTGCCCCATTCCTCTTTGGGCATGGCATTCTCCTTCCGCCGCGTTTAGGGAAATCGGTGGTCCCCCTGCCACAGCGCCAGAGGGGTGTCAAAGGCTTTTCTGACAGGCCCCGCGCGGCGTTGCAAGCTGCGCGCCGGCCGGTCGGGCAGAAGGGGCGGGACATGGCCGCAAGCATCCGGATCGAGGACGGCCTGCACGTCCTTCTGCGCCGCTCGGCGCGGGCGCGGCGCATGATTCTGCGGGTGCCGCGCGATGGTGGTGCGCCGGTGCTGACGCTGCCCAGTCACATCCCCGAGGCCGAGGGGCGCGCCTTCTTGGAATCGCGGCTCGACTGGCTGCGCGGGGCCAGCGGGCGCGTGCCGCAGCCTCAGCGGGTTCAGATCGGGACGGCCTTTCCGATCGAGGGCCGGAGACTGATCCTGACCCCTGCACAGACCCGTCTTGCCCGGATCGAGGGCGATCGCCTGATGCTGCCTGCCAACCGACCGGCCGGACCCGTCGTTCAAGCCTTCGTGAAACATCTGGCCCATCAGCGTCTGGGATCGGCCTGCGACCGCCATGCCGCGCGGCTGGGCAGGCCGTTCCGCGCCATCGTCCTGCGTGACACACGATCACGCTGGGGCAGTTGCACCTCGGACGGACGGATCATGTTCTCGTGGCGGCTGGCGATGGCCCCGCCCGAGGTGCTGGATTACGTCGCCGCCCACGAAGTCGCGCATCTGGCGCATATGGATCACTCGCCCCGGTTCTGGGCCGCGGTCGAGGCGCTGAAGCCCGGTTACGGGACCTGTCGGGCCTGGCTGCGGCGTCATGGCGGCGATCTGCTGATCTGGCGCTTCGATTCGGTCTGATCGGCCTGCCAGGTGGGATTGACGGGCGGGATTGACGGGCGGCGCATTTGTGATCACAAGGCGCGCATGACCCCGTCCCGATCGTCCGACCCCGCCGCGCATGAGCGGCTTTATCGCAGCCTCCGCAGCCGGATCATGCTGGGCGAATTGCCGCCCGGCAAGCCGCTGACCCTGCGCGGAATCGCGCAGGAATACCATCTGTCGATGACCCCCGCGCGCGAGGCGGTGCGGCGCCTTGTGGCCGAGGGCGCGCTGAGTCTGTCGGGCTCGGGCCGCGTCACCACGCCGGCGCTGTCGGATGACCGGATCGAGGAACTTGCCGCCCTGCGCGCCCTGATCGAGCCGGAACTGGCGGCCCGCGCCCTGCCGAGGGCGCATCTTGCGCTGATCGACCGGTTGGCACAGATGAATGCTCGCATCGCCGATGCCGTCGAACGCCACGATTCGGTGGGTTACATCCGCTGCAACCTGGATTTTCACCGGATGCTGTATCTGCGCGCGCAGGCCCCGGCGATGCTGGCCATGCTGGAGACGATCTGGCTGCAACTGGGGCCGACCATGCGGGCGCTCTATGGCCGGGTGAAACGGCAGGAGCCGCCGCGCCATCACCGCATGATCCTGGCCGCGCTGCGCGCCGGCGATGAACCCGCCTTGCGGCTGGCGGTGCGCGCCGACGTCACCCGTGGGTTGCGGCACCTGACAGCGGCGTGATCCTTCACGCCCCGCAGGTCGCCCGATTCCGTCCCTGCCGGTCGATCAGCCCGGCGGCAGCCCCAGCGACGGCATGTTGCGATTGGCCATCGTCAGCAGGGCCGAGGGAATGATGCGGCTGTATTTCGTCCCGTCGATCGCGGCACCGGCGATCAGCCCGGACTGGCCGAAGATCATCGCCACGACCGGATATTGCGCGGTGATCGTATCGGCCCCCAGCGACATGCCCCCGGCGGGCACCGCGTAATAGGCATCGGCGCCCGCGACCCAGCCCGGAGCGGCGCGGAAAGCGGCCAGCGCCGCGTCGGTCTGGAAGATCAGAACATGGGCGTATTGCTGCGCGCCGGCCTGAAAGCCGACGCTGGCCTGCGTCGCGGAATAGTAATCCACCGTCGCATCGCCGATCCGCAGCGCGCCCTGGCCATAGGCGCCGCCGACGCCAAGCGCGGCCTCGGTCATCAGCGGCATGTAAAGCACACCGCGCGCATTCTCGACCATCGGCGCGGCGGCGGGATAGGTCTGCAGCAGATATTGTCGGGTCGCATCGACACGCGCATCCAGTTGTGCGGCCGCATCCGTGCCCACCGCATTGCTGCAGCCGCCCAGCGTGGCCGTGGCCAGAACCGCGCCCGCGCTCAGCAGCAGGGTGCGGCGCGTCATCAAGTGCATGGTTGTCATTGTCTCTTGCCTCGTCGCATTATGGCCGTCATGGCGCGGCCTTCGCCGCAAGCCTATGCCATTCGCCGCGCCCTGTCATCGCCGCACTGCACAAGGTGGCGGATTCGGGCGGATGTCCGGCCGTGCGCCGGATTTCCGCCGATCAGCCCGCTTGCGCGGCCAGTTCGGCCATCTGGGGCGCGAAATAGGTCAGGATGCCGTCGCAGCCGGCGCGGCGAAAACACAGCAGGCTTTCCCGCATCGCCTCGCGCGACAGCCAGCCGTTTCGGATCGCGGCCTCCAGCATCGCGTATTCGCCGCTGACCTGATAGGCAAAGGTCGGCGCGCCGAATTCGTCCTTTACCGCGCGGCAGATATCCAGATAGGGCATGCCCGGCTTGACCATCACCATATCCGCGCCCTCGGCCAGATCGCGAGCCACGCAGCGCATCGCCTCGCCCCGGTTGGCGGGATTGACCTGATAGGTCTTCTTGTCGCCGACCAGCCGTCCCGTGGCGCCCACCGCATCGCGGAACGGACCATAGAAGGCGCTGGCGAATTTCGCCGCATAGGACAGGATCGCCACGTTCTTGTGGCCCTGCGCCTCCAGCGCCGTGCGCAGCGCGCGGATCCGGCCGTCCATCATGTCTGAAGGACCCAGGATGTCGGCCCCGGCCTCGGCCTGGACCAGTGCCATCCTGACCAGCGCCTCGACCGTTTCGTCGTTCAGGATCTCGCCATCCACGACGATGCCGTCATGGCCATTGGCGTTATAAGGATCCAGTGCGATATCGGTCATCACGGCAAGATCGGGTACCGCCTCCTTGACCGCGCGGATCGCGCGGTTGCCGATATTGTCGGGATCCCAGGCGCGTTCGCAGCTTTCCGTCTTCAGGTCCTGATCCGAATGGGGAAAGATGCAGATCGCCGGAATGCCCAGGCGGGCGGCGCGTTCCGCAGCGCGCCGCGCGCCGTCCAGTGTCAGCCGCTCGACCCCGGGCATGGATGCGATCTCGCCCTCGGCGCCGGCGACCTCGGTGACGAAGATCGGCCAGATCAGGTTGGCGGATGTCAGGTTGGTCTCGGCGACCATGGCGCGAAGGCCGGGCGTTCGGCGCAGGCGGCGCAGGCGCGAAGCGGGGAAGGGGGCGATGATCGGGCTGGCCATGGCGGGGTCCTTTCGCGGCGGCGGCCGGGAAAGGCAACTGCTTTCCCTTCCCGCGCGCCCGTTCTAAGGTCGCGCGCAGCCAAGGACAAGGAAGGCGCGGACGTGCCGCAATTCGACGGATTGATCAGCTTTCTCGACAGCCGCTCTTTCGGGTCCATCTGGTTCTGGCTGGCTCTGGTCGGGATGTGGTCGGCCACCGGCCGCAACGTGATCGGCGTCCCGGTCGAGGTGCTGGCCGCTGCCCGTCGCGCTTCGGTCCGCGATGCCTCCGAAGAAGGGCTGGCCGCGATCACGCTGCTGGACTGGCTGTCGCTGACCCTGCCGCGATGGCAGCTTGGCAGGCGCGAGGGCGCGATCGTGTCGGGCGTGACCACGTTTCTGCTGACTTCGCTGGCCATTCTGGGCTTTGGCTACGGGCTGGAGATGGCGCAGGCTTTGGCGCTGCTGATGGCGCCGTTCATGGCGCTGTTCTGGATGCGCGTCCGCTTGGCGCGGCGGCTGATCCCGCTGTTGCAGGCAGGGCAGGCGGGCGAGACCCCCATCGCAGATGTCGCCGCCGGGGCGGTCCGGCTGATGAACCGGCACCGCCGCCTGGTCCTTCTGCTGTCGGTCGTGTCGGTCGCGGCGACCGCGCTTTGGGGCGCGCTCTGGGCGCTGGTTCACCCCAACGGGCTGTGACGCTTGACTCCGCGGCGCGGCGCTTTACCTGACGGGCCATGTCCGAACAACTGACCCTTTCCGGCGCCCCCGAGGGCTATGATGCCGCCCTGATCGCCCGCGAGGCCGCGCAATCCGGCACTGGCGCGGCCGTGATCCACATCGCCCGCGACGACCGCCGGATGCAGGCGATGCGCGCGGCCCTGGCCTTCCTTGCGCCCGCCCTGCCGGTGCTGGACTTTCCGGCCTGGGACACAACGCCCTATGACCGGATCTCGCCATCGGCCGATCTTCAGGCGGCACGGATGGCGACGCTGGCGGGGTTGGCGCAGGGCGCGATCAGGGGGCCTTTCGTGCTGCTGACCACGCTGAACGCCGCGATGCAGCGGGTGCCGCCGCGGGATCTGGTGGCGGGGGCCAGTTTCTCGGCCCGCGTCGGTCAGCGAATCGACGAGGCCGCCTTGCGCGACTTCCTGGTCCGGATGGGGTTCGTGCAATCGCCAACGGTGACCGAGCCGGGCGATTACGCAGTCCGGGGCGGCATCATCGACATCTTTCCGCCCGGCGAATCCGGTCCCGTCCGGCTGGACCTGTTCGGCGATGTGCTGGACGGCGCGCGCCGGTTCGACCCCGAAACCCAGCGGACCACCGAAAAGCTGAGCCGGGTCGAGATTGCGCCCATGTCCGAGGTGATCCTGGACGAGCCGTCGATCACCCGGTTTCGACAGAGTTACCGCGCAGAATATGGCGGCGGCACCAGCGATCCGCTGTATGAAGGCGTCAGCGCCGGCCGCAAGATGGCCGGAATGGAACATTGGCTGCCCTGGTTCCACGACCGGATGGAAAGCCTGTTCGACTATCTGCCCGCCGCATCCGTCGTTCTGGACGACCATCTGGGGCAGGTGGCCCTTGCGCGGCGCGAGATGATCCGCGAACAATTCGAGGCCCGCCGCGCCGCGCTGGCGGCCAAGGGGCGCAGCGACACGGTCTACAAGCCCGTGCCCCCCGATCTGATCTTTCCGCCCGAGACGGAATGGGCCGGCTGGCTGGACGCGCACCGGGTGCTGCGCCTGTCGGTGCTGGCGCAGCCGCCCGGGCCGGGCATTCTGGATGCCGGCGGCCGTCCCGGGCGCAATTTCGCGCCGGAACGCCAGTCTGAAAATCTCAACCTGTTCAAGGTTCTGGCCGATCATATAAAGGCATTATCGAAAGATCATCGTGTGATCGTGGCCAGTTTTTCGGATGGCGCGCGGGACCGTCTGGCCGGCCTGCTGGCCGATGAGGGACTGACCGGCGCCAGGGAGATCGGCGATATTCGTGATCTGCCGGAAAGCGCCGGTGCGCTCGGGCTGGCGGTGTGGCCGCTGGACGAGGGTTTCGTGGCCGAAGGTCGGGCGCTTGGGCCGATCGCCGTGATTTCGGAACAGGACGTGCTGGGCGACAGGCTGATCCGGGGCGCGAAAAAACGCCGCAAGGCCGAGAATTTCTTGCAAGACACGACCAGCCTGACGCCCGGCGATCTGGTCGTCCATGTCGAACATGGCATCGGGCGCTATACCGGGCTTGAGACGATCAAGGCCGCCGGCGTGCCGCATGATTGCGTGGCGCTGGAATATGCGGGCGGGGACCGGCTGTTCCTGCCGGTCGAGAATATCGAATTGCTGTCGCGCTATGGCCACGAGGAAGGTCTGCTGGACCGTCTGGGCGGCGGCGCGTGGCAGGCCCGCAAGGCGAAACTGAAAGAACGGATCAAGCTGATCGCGGACAAGCTGATGCGCGTGGCCGCCGAACGCCTGCTGCGTCCCGCCCCGGTGCTGGAGCCCGAGGACCACGATTGGCAGGCCTTTGCCGCGCGTTTCCCCTATAGCGAGACGGACGACCAGCAGGCCGCAATCGAGGACGTGGCCGCGGATCTGGCCGCGGGCCGGCCGATGGACCGGCTGATCGTCGGCGATGTGGGCTTCGGCAAGACCGAGGTCGCGATGCGCGCGGCCTTCATCGCCGCAAGCCAGGGAATGCAGGTGGCGGTGGTCGCGCCGACCACGCTGCTGGCGCGGCAGCATTTCAGGACCTTCGCGGACCGTTTCCGGGGCAGTGCGATCGTCGTCCGCCCGCTGTCGCGTTTTGTCGGTGCGAAGGATGCCGCGAAGACCCGCGAGGGGCTGTCCGATGGCAGCGTCGATATCGTGGTGGGCACCCATGCGGTGCTGGCCAAGGGGGTGCGGTTCAAGCGGCTGGGTTTGCTGATCATCGACGAGGAACAGCATTTCGGCGTCGCCCACAAGGAACGGCTGAAGGAACTGCGCAGCGACATCCATGTCCTGACCCTGACCGCCACGCCGATCCCGCGCACCTTGCAATTGTCGCTGACGGGCGTGCGCGACCTGTCGGTGATCGGCACGCCGCCGGTCGACCGGCTTGCGATCCGCACCTATGTCAGCGAATTCGACAGCGTGACCATCCGCGAGGCGCTGCTGCGCGAGAAATATCGCGGCGGGCAAAGCTTTTTCGTCGTGCCGCGCCTGTCGGACCTGCCCGATGTCGAACATTGGCTGGCCGAAAACGTGCCCGAAATCCGCTTCATCGTCGCCCATGGCCAGCTTGCCGCCGGCGATCTGGATCAGCGGATGAACGCCTTCTACGACGGCAGCCATGATGTGCTGCTGGCCACGAGCATCGTGGAATCGGGGCTGGATATCCCGACTGCAAACACGATGATCGTCTGGCGGGCGGACATGTTCGGGCTGGCGCAACTGTATCAGATCCGGGGGCGCGTCGGGCGATCCAAGACCCGCGCCTATTGCTATCTGACGACCACGCCGCGCGCGCCGCTGACCCCGCAGGCGCTGCGGCGGCTGAAATTCCTGGGTGCGATCGACGGCCTGGGCGCGGGGTTCAACATCGCCTCTCAGGATCTGGATCTGCGTGGGGCGGGCAATCTGCTGGGCGAGGAACAATCCGGCCATATCAGGGAGGTGGGCTTCGAACTCTACCAGCAGATGCTGGAGGAAACCATCGCCAAGCTGAAGTCGGGCGAGATCGAGGGCACGCCCGAGGACGAATGGGCGCCGACGCTGAACCTGGGTGTGCCGGTGACGATCCCCGAAAGCTATGTTCCCGATCTCGACGTGCGGCTGGGCCTCTATCGCCGCCTCGCCAGCCTGACCACCAAGGTCGAGCTGGAAGGCTTCGCGGCCGAGCTGATCGACCGTTTCGGGGCGCTTCCGCGCGAGGTGAACACGCTGCTTCTGGTCATTCGCATCAAGGCGATGGCGAAACGTGCCTGTATCGCGCGCCTGGATGCGGGGCCCAAGGGCGCCACGGTGCAGTTCCATGACGACAAGTTCCCCAATCCGGCCGGGCTGGTCGAATTCCTGACCGATCAGCACGGACAGGCAAAGGTGGACGGCAACAAGATCGTCATCCGCCGCGACTGGTCCTCGGATGCGGACCGCATCAAGGGGGCCTTCGGCATCGCCCGCGATCTGGCCCAGAAGGCCAGGGCGGCAAGGTGATCCGCTTCGATCACGGTCCCTTGCCGGGCGGGACGATCTTCGAGGCCCCGCAAGCCGTGATCCGCGCCGATACGGCGGCGGGCGTGATCCCGGCCCTCGCCGCCATCGAATCCGCGCGGGCGCGCGGCCGTTGGTTGGCGGGGTATTTCTCTTATGAGCTGGGCTATGTCCTGGATCCGAAACTGGCGCCGCTGATGCCTGCGGGCCGCGCCATGCCGCTGATCCTGATCGGCGTGTTCGACGGCCCGCGCCCGGCACTGCCTTTGCCCGCCCCCGGCGGGGCGATCGGCGCGCCGCGGCCCTTGTGGTCGCGGGATCGCTATGACCGGGCGATCGCTGCGACCCATCGCTATATCGAGGCGGGCGATTGCTATCAGGTCAACCTGACCTTCCCGATGGAGGCGCGGGCGACGGGCGATCCGCTGGCGCTGTATTCGGCGCTGGCCGCGCGGCAGCCGGTGGGCGAGGGGGCCTTTGTCGATCTGGGCGGGCCGGTGGTGCTGTCGCGCAGCCCGGAGCTGTTCTTTGCCGCCGATGCCGCGGGCCGGATCGAGACGCGACCGATGAAGGGCACGGCCCCGCGCGGCGCGACCCCGGCCGGGGATGCGCAGGCCGCGGCCCGTCTGGCCGGCTCGGAGAAGGACCGGGCCGAGAACCTGATGATCGTGGACCTTTTGCGCAACGACATCAGCCGGGTTTGCCTGCCGGGCAGCGTCCATGTCCCGGACCTGTTCCGGATCGAGCCCTATGCGACGCTGCATCAGATGACCTCGACCGTGGCGGGCCGGCTTGCGCCCGGCACCAGCCTGACCGATATCCTGTGCGCGCTGTTTCCCTGCGGCTCGGTCACGGGCGCGCCGAAGATCCGCGCGATGCAGATCATCGCCGAGCTGGAACGGGCGCCGCGCGATGTCTATTGTGGCGCCATCGGCTGGGTCGATCCGGCCGGGCCGATGCGTTTCAGCGTCGCCATCCGATCGCCGGTCATGACGCAACCGGGCCTGTTGCGGCTGAATGTCGGCGGCGGCATCACCCATGACAGCCGCGCCGGTTCCGAATGGGAGGAAGCTCTTTGCAAATCCGCATTCCTCGACCTGTCCCCGAAAAGCTGAGCGTGATCGAGACGATGCGGGCCGAAGATGGCCGCATCGCGCTGTGGTCCCTGCATCGGGACCGGATGCGGCGCGATTGCGCGGCCGTCGGTTTTGCCGTGGACGAAGATGCGCTGGCGGCGCGGCTGGCAGGGATCCCGCGTCGTGGCGTGCTGCGCCTGCGCCTGACCGTCGATGCGTCGGGGACCGGGCTGACGCATCAGCCGCTGGCGCCGAACCCGGATTTCTGGCGGGCGGTCGTCTCGGATATCCGGCTGGACAGCGCCGATCCGTGGCTGCGGATCAAGTCCTCGCACCGCCCGGCCTATGATGCGGCGCGCCGGGCGATGCCCGCGGGCTGCGACGAGGCGGTCCTGCTCAATGAACGCGGCCAGGTCTGCGAGGGCACGATCACCAGCATCTTCCTGCGTCGGGGCGATCGGCTGCTGACCCCGCCCTTGTCCTGCGGGCTGCTGCCCGGTGTGCTGCGCGCATCGCTGCTGTCTTCGGGCCGCGCCCATGAGGCCGTCCTGCACGCGGATGATCTGCACCGGGGCGATCTCTTTTGTGGCAACGCGCTGCGCGGGCTGATTCCGCTGCGCCTCGCGCGCTGAAGGCCCGGCCACTTGTTCCCGTCCCGCCCCCGCGTTATCTGTCGCGCCTGAATTCCAGGGGGTTCTGCCATGCGCGCCGAGACGCAGTCCACAATCGACACGATCCGCAGATCGCTGAGCCTGCTGGGTCAGCGGCTGGACTGGCAGACCGCGCCGCACCGTCTGGAAGAGATGAACGCCATGATCGAGGATGGCGATCTGTGGTCCGATCCGGCGCGCGCGCAGAAGCTGATGCGCGAGCGGCAGGCCCTGTCCGATGCGATCGAGACCTATCGCCGGATCGAGGGCGATCTGTCGGCGAATGCAGAGATGGTCGAACTGGCCGAGGCAGAGGGCGATGCCGATCTGGTCGCCGAGGCCGAGGCGAACCTGAAATCGCTGGCCGAACTGGCCCGGCAGAAAGAGCTTGAGGCGCTGCTGAACGGCGAGGCGGATGGCAATGACACCTTTCTGGAAATCAACGCAGGCGCGGGCGGCACGGAAAGCTGCGACTGGGCCGCGATGCTGGCGCGGATGTATGTCCGCTGGGCCGAGAAGAAGGGCTATGAGGTCGACCTTCTGTCCGAGACCGGCGGCGACGAGGCGGGCATCCGAAGCGCCGCCTACAAGATCAGCGGGCGCAACGCCTATGGCTGGCTGAAATCCGAAAGCGGCGTGCACCGGCTGGTCCGCATCAGCCCCTATGACAGCGCGGCCAGGCGGCATACCTCGTTCTCGTCGGTCTGGGTCTATCCGGTCGTGGACGACAATATCGAGATCACCGTGCCCGACAACGAAATCCGCATCGACACCTATCGGTCCTCGGGCGCGGGCGGGCAGCATGTGAACACGACCGACTCGGCGGTGCGGATCACCCACCTGCCGACCGGGATCGTCGTGACCAGTTCGGAAAAATCGCAGCACCAGAACCGCGCCAACGCCATGGCAGCGCTGAAGGCGCGGTTGTATCAGATGGAACTGGATCGTCGCAACGCCGAGGTCAACGCCCAGCACGCGGCCAAGGGCGAGGCCGGCTGGGGCAATCAGATCCGCTCCTACGTGCTGCATCCCTACCAGATGGTCAAGGATCTGCGCACCTCGGAAGAGACCAGCGACACACAGGGCGTTCTGGACGGCGATCTGGACGCCTTCATGGCGGCGACGCTGGCGCTGGATGTCGCGGGCAAGACCCGGGCCGAGGCGCAGTCCGACGATTGATCCCGCCGGCGTCGAAGCCGCGCTTCGCCGGGATCAGGCCGAAAGAAGCCTTCGCGCGGCTTGCGGCCGCCCCGGCGTCAGGGTTTGATCGCGGCGCGACAAGGCGGGGGATGCGGATGCAGAAGCGGCAACTGGGGCAGAATGGTCCGATGGTGGGGGCGGTGGCCCTTGGGACGATGAATTTCTGCGGCACCTATGGCGAGACGACACAGGATCAGGCCCTGCGCTGCATGGCGGAATGTCTGGACCTGGGCGTCGATCATTTCGACACGTCGAATGTCTACGGAATGGGCCGGGCCGAGGATTTGCTGTCGCGGTTTCTCAAGCATCACCGCCACCGGGTCGTTCTGGCCAGCAAATGCGGGATCACCCGCAATCCCGATCACCCTTTCGACAATTCCGCGGACCACATGCGGCAGGCGCTGGAAGATTCGCTGCGGCGGCTGGGGGTCGAGCGGATCGATCTCTATTACTTGCACCGCCACGAAGTCGCGCGCCCCATCGAGGAGGTGATGCAGGTGTTGCTGCGGTTCCGCGACGAGGGCAAGATCGGTGCCGTGGGATTGTCCGAGGTTTCGCCCGCGACATTGCAGAGGGCGCGGGCGGTGGGGCCGGTCGCGGCGGTGCAGTCGGAATATTCGCTGTGGACGCGGCAGGTGGAACTGGGGATGTTGCAGGCGACGGGTCGCGGCGATGCGGCCCTTGTCGCGTTTTCGGCCTTGGGACGCGGCGTGTTGTCCGGCGCCATCCCCGATCCCGCGACATTCGGCAAGACCGATCTGAGGCAGGCGATGCCGCGCTTTTCGGCCGAGAACTGGCCGCATAATCTGGTCAGGCTGCGAGCGTTTCAGGACTTCGCTCGCGATATCGGCCATGATCCGGCAAGCCTCGCGATTGCCTGGCTCTTGTCGCGCGGACCGCATGTCATCGCGCTGCCCGGATCGCGCAGTCCCGATCACATGCGCGCCAACGCCCTTGGCGCGACGCTGGATCTGACGCCGGATCAGATCGCCCGGATCGACCAGATCCTGCCGGTCGGCTGGGCGCACGGCGCGCGCTACGGTCCCGCCATGTCCAACGGACCGCAAGCCTATTGCTGAGCGCGGCGGCCCCCCGCTGGCCGGATCGCGTGGCTGGCTGGCGGCCCCGATCCATGGCCGTCGCGCGGATGACCCGGCCTTCACGGCAGGGATTGCGGCGGTGGCGGCAGCCAATCCGGCCGGACAAGGCCGGACTTGCGCCGGGATCGGGCTTGGTTATGCTGCGGGTGCGAAATGGCGGATCGTGGCATGAAAGAGACAAGCATCAATCTGGCCCTTCAGGGCGGAGGCGCCCATGGGGCCTTCGCCTGGGGCGTCCTGGACCGGCTGCTGGACGAGGATTGGCTGCGCATCGCGGGGATCAGCGGCACCTCGGCCGGGGCGCTGAACGGGGCCGCGCTCAAGGCCGGCATGTCGGCGCATTCGGGACCCGCCGGCAGGCTCGCCGCCCGGCGCAACCTGGACTACCTGTGGTCCGAGGTCGGGCAGCTTTCCGACAACCGCCTGGTTCGCTGGATGAATTCGCTGATGCCGATGCCGCGCGGAATGCACCGCCTGACCGAGATGTTCTCGCCCGCCGCATGGCTGGACAATCTGACCCGCATTTTCAGCCCCTATGATTACGGACCTTTCTACGTCAATCCGCTGGGGCCGGTGTTGCGCGAATTGCCGCATCGCGATTTCGGCAACAGGCGGGGCCCCGAACTGTTCGTCGCCGCCACCAATGTCCGCACCGGTCGCATCCGGGTCTTTACCGGCGAGGCGGTGACGCCCGACGCGGTGATGGCATCGGCCTGCCTGCCGAACCTGTTCCGCGCGGTCGAGATCCGCGATCCGGCCACTGGCAAGCTGGATGCGTTCTGGGATGGCGGCTTCACCGGCAATCCGGCGCTGTTTCCATTCTATCAGCCGCGCTTTCCGCGTGACATCGTGATCGTCAACATCAATCCGCTGATGCGCGACGGGGTGCCGAAGACACCGGTCGAGATCGCCGATCGGGTCAACGAGATCAGCTTCAACTCGTCGCTGATGGCGCAGCTTCGCGCCATCAACTTCGTCAAGAAGCTGCACCAGGAGGATCGGCTGCACGATCGCGTCATGGCCAATCCGCTGATCCACATGATCCTGGACGACACGCTGATGAATGACCTGACCGCGCGGTCCAAGATGATGCCCGCGCCCGGCCTTCTGGCGCGGATGAAAGAGGCTGGACAGGCCGCCGCCGACGGATTTCTCGATGAACATGGCGATGCCCTGGGCGATCGCGACACGGTCGATCTGCGGGCGCTGTTCGCGGGATCCGAGGTCGTGGGCTAGTACTACAGTTGCGCATTACGATGACTTCTGATTCAATTTCCCAAACGAATGGGGGATTTGGCGGATGTCGGTGTCTGAATGGGCTGCGGCGGCATTGGATTGGCGCAGTGCGCTTGATGGGCTGAAGGCGTTCATTG
>NZ_JBSXNM010000036.1:0-98704 GCF_056857655.1 Paracoccus sp. L-17 | reverse complement strand
ATCGACAGATATTGCGATCCGCGGTCCGAGTGGTGCACCAGTTGGTCCTGCGCTGGCCTGCGTTGGTGGATGGCTTGTTCCAAAGCATCCAGAACAAAGCCGGCGTTGGCAGTGCGGCTCACTCGCCAACCGACGATGCGCCTTGCAAAGACATCAATGACGAAGGCTACATACACAAACCCCTGCCAAGTCGCGACATAGGTAAAATCGCTCACCCACAGCACATTTGGTGCGGGCGCGTGGAACTGCCGGTTGACCTTGTCCAGTGGACACGGCAGCGCCTTGTTGGGGATCGTTGTTCTGGGCTTCTTGCCGCGAATGACACCTTCGATGCCAATGTCCTTCATCAATCTGGCAACGGTGCAGCGCGCAATGTCAAAGCCTTCCCTGCGCATCTGATGCCAGACTTTGCGCACGCCATAGACCTTCAGGTTCTCCTCAAAGACTCGTTCAATCCCGGGCTTCAGTTCTTCGTCACGCTTGGCGCGATCCGACAGGCGCGACGGATCGGCCAGCTTGGCCTTGTTGTCGTAGAACGTCGCTGGGGCAATCGGCAGGACGCGGCAGATTGGCTCGACCCCATGATCAGCGCGGTGATCGTCAATGAAGCAGATCATTTCTTGAATGGGCGGTCGAGCTCCGCCTGGGCAAAATATGCGGACGCTTTGCGAAGGATCTCGTTGGCCTGTTTCAGCTCGCGCACCTCGCGTTCCAGCGCCTTCATCTTCTCGGCTTGCTCGGTTGTGATCCCGCCGCGCTGGCCAGTGTCGACCTCGACCTTCTTCACCCATTCGTTCAGCGTTTGCGGCGCACAGCCGATCTTCGCAGAAATCGACACAATCGCCGCCCAGCGGCTTTCATGCTGCCTTGCGCCATCCAAAACCATCCGCACAGCGCGTTCGCGCACTTCCGGTGAATACTTGTTTGTTGTCTTTGTCATGATGCTCCATCCTGCTCATGAGTTGGAGCCTCCGGAAAACCCGGCGCGGTTCAATCTACGCCGCGACAACTGGCGATGTGAATCCCTTCGCGGGCAAGCTGTCGCTTCTGGTCGAGCCGCGCATCACGGGCGATCAATGGTGGATCTTCGGCGATCCCTCGGCGGCGCCCGTGCTGGAGTATGCATATCTCAGCAGCGCGCAGGGCCCGCAAATTTCCAGCCGCGACGGCTGGGAAGTGCTGGGCCGCGAATTCCGCGTCGTGCTGGACTTCGGGGCGGGCGCGGTCGATCACCGCGGCGCCTATCATTCGGCGGGCGGCTGATGGCCAGCCCGGCGCAACTGACCGAGTGGCGGGACCGGCTACAGTCGGCCCGCTTCAGCGGCACCCGCGCGGTGCAGGACGCCAACGGCGATCGGATCGAATACAAGAGCGACTCCGAGATGGCCCGCGCCCTGGCTGCGATCGATGCCGAAATCACCCGACTTCAACAGCGCCGCTTGTCGATCGTGCGCGCGCAGACATCAAAAGGACTCTGATCCATGGCGACGAATTACATTCAACCCGGCCGCATCCTGACCATTCCCGCACCTGAGGCGGTGGCTTCCGGCGGTGTCGTCATCGCTGGCGAGATTGTCGGCATCGCCCAAGGCGACGCGCTGGCGGCCGCGCCGGTCGACGTAGAGGTTGAGGGCGTGTGGGAACTGCCCAAGGTCGCAGCCGATGCGTTCGAGCTGGGCGCGGCGGTCTATTGGGATGAGGCCGAGGAACTGGCCACGGCCACTGCGACGGACAACACGCGGCTGGGCGTCGCGGTCGAAGCCGCAGCGGTCGACGGTGCCACGGTCAAGGTGCGGCTCAGCGGCTTCTGATCCTCTTCCGAGGTCATGAGGGGCGGTGGCGGTTAGGCGCTGCCGCCCTTCTGTGTTTCGGACGCGCTTACATTGAACTGCTGTAAAAGTGTTGTAAGGACCTACCTTCGATGTTGATTGCACTTGCAAAAAATATCCCTCACCGCCCACCAGATTTTACCCGCTGCTTGCCGGAGAGTTCCCGCGATTCCGGGCTTGCCGGCAAGAACGCGATCCCGAAAACGGGCAGCGCCGCTTGTTGACCGATCCCGGGATCGGTTGGTGCGACCATGGCGCCGGAATGAACGACCAAGGTGCCGTCTTCCGAAAATGGCGAAAAAGACCGATTCCGGATGGCCTAGCCTGGTGCCGGATTGCCATCGGCCGATGCCAGCACGCGGGCGTTGAAGCGCGCGATCTCGCGCGGTGTCGGCGTCTGGCCGGTAAAGATCCGGACATAGGTCGGAATGCGCGCCAGCCGCGTATCCAGGTCCTCGCGCGCCTGCATCGAGATATAGCCGATCTGTGTCAGATAGATCGTTCGCGCCCGGACATCGGCACCCTGTTCGGCATGACCCCACCGGATCAGCATGTCGCGCAGCGCGGCAAGGCGGTCCGTATCGGCCGCCTGCGTGCGCGCGCCGATATCCGCCTCCTGCAACGCCCAGCTTCTCACGGCGAATTCCAGTGGTGCGTCGAACATGCCGGTCAGGAAGCAGGCCAGCACGTTCAGCATCGCCTCGGATTGCGTTTCGGCATATTCGGTGCTGGCCCCGACCAGCGGCGCGGTGGTCCGCGCCTCCCACTCGGCGATCAGCGCGGACATCAATGCCTCGCGGTCACCGAAGAACCAGTAAAAGCTGGTTCGCGACAGGCCCAGCCGTCTGGCGAGGGGCTGGATCTTGACGGCATCGATGCCGCCCTCGATCAGCGCCTCATAGGCCGCATCCAGCCAGCCCTGGCGAGAGCCGCGCCATCCTTTGTCGGGGGGGGCAGCCTGTTTCATGGCATCAAGCTGTAAGCGTTATCGCGGCGGGCATCAAGAAATTGTTCTTTCATGTTGTCGCAATGTCCATAAGTGAATTCAAAATTGACACTCATGAACAATTTTGCGAACCTGCACCCGAATTTTCCATCCGGAGGAAGGCAGGACGATGTCGAACGATCCCCTCTTGCGGCCCTATCAGCTGAAGCACCTGACGCTTCGCAACCGGATCATGATCACCAGCCACGAACCGGCCTATCCCGAGGACGGAATGCCCAAGGCCCGCTACCGCGCCTATCATGTCGAGCGCGCGAAGGCGGGGGTGGCGCTGACGATGACGGCGGGTTCTGCCTCGGTCTCGCGCGACAGCCCGCCGGCCTTCAACAATATCCTCGTCTGGAAGGACGAGGTCGTCGGCTGGATGAAGCAGTTGGTCGATGAATGTCACGATCACGGTGCGGCGGTGATGATCCAGCTGACCCATCTGGGCCGTCGCACCCGCTGGGACACGGGCGACTGGTTGCCCGTCCTGGCACCCAGCCATGAACGTGAAGCCGCCCATCGCGCCTTTCCGAAGCGGTTGGAAGACTGGGACATGGCCCGTGTGATCGGCGATTTTGCGGATGCGGCCGAACGCATGAAGGCGGCGGGCGTCGATGGCGTCGAACTGGAGGCCTATGGCCACCTGCTGGAACAATTCTGGTCGCCGCTGACCAACGATCTGGAAGCGCCTTTTGGCGGCAATCTGGACAACCGGCTGCGCTTTGCCTTCGATGTGATCCGGGCGGTCCGCGATCGCTGCGGGACGGATTTCATCGTCGGGCTGCGCTATACCGGCGACCAGGATTTGCCGGGCGGCATGGGCAAGGCCGAGGGGCTGGAGGTTTCGCGCAAGCTGAAGGACAGCGGTCTGGTCGATTTCCTGAACGTCATCCGCGGCCATATCGACACCGATCCCGGCCTGACCGACGTGATCCCGATCCAGGGGATGCGCAGCGCGCCGCATCTGGATTTCGCCGGCGAGATCCGGGCCGCGACGCAGTTTCCCACCTTCCACGCCGCCAGGATCCCCGATGTGGCGACGGCGCGCCATGCGATCGCGTCGGGCAAGCTGGACATGGTCGGCATGACCCGGGCGCACATGGCCGACCCGCATCTGGTCCGCAAGGTGATCGAGGGGCGCGAGGACGACATCCGTCCCTGTGTCGGCGCCAATTACTGTCTTGACCGGATCTATCAGGGCGGCATGGCCTTCTGCATTCACAACCCGGCCACCGGCCGTGAACTGACCATGCCGCATGTGGTCCCCCGGGCGAAAGACAAGCGCCGGATCACCATCGTCGGCGCCGGACCCGCCGGCATGGAGGCTGCCCGCGTCGCCGCCGCGCGCGGCCACGCGGTCGCGGTCTTCGAGGCGGCCGACCGGCCGGGCGGGCAGATCCGGCTGACCGCCCGGCAAGAGCGGCGGCGCGAGATGATCTCGATCATCGACTGGCGGATGGCGCAATGCGAGAAGGCCGGCGTGCGGTTCCACTTCAACACCCTGGCCGATGACCAGGCGGTCATGGCAACCGACCCGGAGGCCGTGATCATCGCCACCGGCGGCCTGCCCCATAGCGAGGTTCTGTCCGCCGGCAATGATCTGGTCTGTTCTGCCTGGGACATCCTGTCGGGCGATGTGAAACCCGGCAGCAATGTGCTGGTCTATGACGATGCGGGCGATCATCCCGGCTTGCAGGCGGCCGATCTGATCGCGGCGACCGGTGCATCTGTCGAGATCGTCACCCCCGACCGCAGCTTCGCACCCGAGGTGATGGCGATGAACCTGGTTCCCTATATGCGCAGCCTCCAGCGGCGCGATGCGACCTTTACGGTCACCTGGCGGCTGACCTCGGTTGTGCGCGTGGGGAACATGCTGCGCGCCATCCTGGGCAGCGATTACGGCGACATGACGCGCGACCGGATGGTCGATCAGGTCGTCGTCAATCACGGAACCCGCCCGCTGGACGATCTCTATTTCGCGCTGAAGCCGCTGTCCTGCAATCTCGGAGAGGTGGATTACGAGGCGCTGAGCACCGGCGCGCCGCAAGACCTGGCCCCGAACCCCGCAGGCCGGTTCCGGCTGTTCCGCATCGGCGATGCGGTGGCCTCGCGCAACACTCACGCCGCGATCTACGACGCCTTGCGGCTGGTCAAGGATCTTTAGCCGTGCGGTCACGGCGGCAGGCCGTCGCCGCCGTTTCCGGCTAGATGTTGTCGCCGCGGATGGCGTCGCAGAGGGCGTCGGTCACCTGCTGCGTCGTTGCGCTGCCGCCGACATCGGGGGTCATCACCCCGTCAGCGCAAACCTTTTCCACCGCGCGCATCAGCCGCGCGGCGGCCCCGGCCTCGCCCAGATGTTCCAGCATTTGCGCGGCCGTCCAGAAGGTCGCGACCGGATTGGCGATGCCCTTGCCGGCGATGTCGAAGGCCGAGCCGTGGATGGGTTCGAACATCGAGGGAAAGCGCCGCTCGGGGTTGATATTGGCAGTCGGTGCCACGCCCAGACTGCCGGCAAGCGCCCCGGCCAGATCGGACAGGATGTCGGCGTGAAGATTGGTCGCCACGATCGTGTCCAGGCTGCGCGGGTTCCTGACCATGCGCACGGTCATCGCATCGACCAGCATCCGGTCCCAGCCTACATCGGGAAATTCGACGGCGATCTCGGCCGCGATCTCGTCCCACATCACCATGCCGAAACGCTGCGCATTCGATTTCGTCACCACCGTCAGCAGCTTGCGCGGCCGCGAGCGGGCCAGCGCAAAGGCATAGCGCATGATCCGGGTGACCGCCGCGCGTGTAAAGATCGCAACCTCGGTGCCAACCTCCTCGGGCATTCCCCTGTGGGCACGGCCGCCATGGCCGGAATATTCGCCCTCGGAATTCTCGCGCACGATCACCCAGTCCAGATCGTCCGCCGTCACGCCGGCCAGGGGCGTCTGGATGCCCGGCAGGATCCTGGTCGGCCGGACATTGGCATATTGGTCAAAGCCCTGACAGATCGGCAGGCGCAACCCCCACAGCGTGATATGATCGGGCACGTCGGGCGCACCGACCGCACCGAAGAAGATCGCATCGAAAGCCTTCAGCTGTTCGGGGCCATCCTCGGGCATCAGCGCGCCGGTTTCCTTGTAGCGCGCCGAACTCCAGTCGAATTCGGTCACGTCCAGATCGAACCCGCCGTCGCGCCGGGCCAGCGTCTCCAGCGCCTGAAGGCCGGCGGCGATCACTTCGGGGCCGATCCCGTCGGCGGGTATGGATGCGATCCTGTAGGTCTTCATCTTCCGCTCCGTCATCCCGTCAGGCCAGTGCGTCGGCGATCGCCGCGCCGCAGGTCTTGGTATCGGCGGTCCCGCCCAGGTCGCGCGTGCGCAGCGCCGGTTCGGCCAGCACACGCTCGATCGCGGCGACGATCTGCGCGGCGGCTTCGGCCTGGCCCAGGTGGTCCAGCATCATCGCGCCGGCCCAGATCTGACCGACCGGATTGGCGATACCCTGTCCGGCGATATCGGGCGCCGATCCGTGGACCGGTTCGAACAGCGACGGGAACCTGCGTTCGGGGTTGATGTTGGCCGAGGGCGCGATGCCGATGGTGCCGGTGCAGGCCGGACCCAGATCGGACAGGATGTCGCCGAACAGGTTCGACGCCACCACGACGTCGAAACGGTCGGGATGCAGCACGAACATCGCGGTCAGGATATCGATGTGATACTTGTCCACGCTGACTGCGGGATAGGACTTTGCCATTTCGGCCACCCGTTCGTCCCAATAGGGCATGGTGATCGCGATGCCGTTCGATTTGGTGGCCGAGGTCAGCCGCCCGCCGCGCCTTTCGGCCAGATCGAAGGCAAAGCGCAGGATGCGATCCACGCCGGTGCGCGTCATCACCGTCTCCTGCATCACGATTTCCCGGTCGGTGCCCGGAAACATCCTGCCGCCGACGGCCGAATATTCGCCCTCGGTGTTCTCGCGCACGACCATCATGTCGATTTCGCCCGCCTTCCGTCCCGCCAGCGGCGAGGTGACGCCGGGCATCAGACGTGCCGGGCGAAGGCTGACATACTGGTCGAATTCGCGTCGGAACTGGATCAGCGACCCCCACAGCGAAACGTGGTCGGGCACCCTATCCGGCATCCCCACCGCGCCGAAGAACAGCGCGTCATGTCCGCCGATCCGGTCCTTCCAGTCATCGGGCATCATCTGGCCGTGCTTGTCGTAGTAGTCGCAGGACGAGAAGTCGAAATCCTCGAACTGGAAGCTGAGACCATAGCGGGCCGCCGCGGCCTGCAGCACACGGACACCTTCGGGCATGACCTCCTTGCCGATGCCATCTCCGGGGATCACCGCTATTCGCGCATGATTCGTGTTCATCTAAGCCTCATGGTTCGTGTTTCGGACGAATCAGAAATACAGTCCCGCCGGCATCCGAAGCAGCAGCACCCGCGCCATCAGCAGCCAGAACAGGCCGACCACGCCAAGGGCGATCAGCACGCGGCGCAGCCACACCAGGCGGCTTGTGCTGTCATGTTCGGCAATCACCATCATTCCCAGAAAGGCGGCCAGCCCGGTGACGGCGAAACCCAGATACGGCATGACGAAGACCCAAAGCCCGAAGACCGCGCCCAGCAACAATCTTCGCCGCGATGTCTCGGCCGCCTCGGGCGGCGAGGCGCGCACGCCCCGGCCGGTCACGGACAGGACCATCAACCCCGCCGACAGAAGAATCAGCAGGATCGAGATGGCGCGCGGAAAGACCGACCCCATCGGGCTGAGCCCGGTCGTGTTGGCCAGCGCCACCGCGCCCAGGGCCACGAAGGCCGCGCCCGCGATCAACGCGCCCCGGTCGGTCGTGCGCGGGCCATCCTGCGGCGCCCTGTCCGTGCGAACCGGATGGCTTTCGGCCTGCATCGCGATCTCGGTCAGCGGCTGGCGGGGCTTTTTCTTCATCCGCCATTCGGCATAGAACGGATAGCCCAGCGACAGCAGCGCGGCGAGGATGATGCCGATGCTGATGGGACGGCCGAAATACATGCCCAACAGATTTCCGGTGGCGTTGCCGATCAGGTAGGTCTGCACGAAGCCCTGTTCCGCGATCTGGCCCAGAACCAGACCCAGCACGATGGGCGAGGGCTGGAAACCGTAGCGGTTCAGCACCCAGCCGACGATTCCCAGCACGAACATCATCTGGACATCGAGAACGTTCGAGTTGATCGCGAACGAGCCGACGACCGTCAGGAAGGCGATGGTCGGCACCAGCAGCGACTTCGGAAAGGCGATGATCGAACGATAGGCATAGCGACCGATCAGCAGGCCCGCCGGCAGCATCAGGATCGTCGCGATCAGCAGGCCGTAGATGAAGGTATAGACGATATTGGCTTCGCTGGTGAAAAGCTGCGGGCCGATCTTGATCCCCTGGACCAGCAGCGCGCCAAGGATGATCGCATCGGGCGGGGTGCCCGGAATTCCCAGCACCAGGGTCGGGATGAAACCGCCTCCGACGGTGGCGTTGTTGGCCGCCTCGGTCGCGATCACGCCATCGGGTTCGCCCTTGCCGAAATTGGCCGATCGGGTCGAGGCGCGCCGGGCCTCGGTATAGCTGACCAGCCCCGCAATGGATCCGCCCGCGCCCGGAAGAATGCCCACGACCGTGCCGATCACCGAAGACCGCGCCACGTTGAATTTCGACGCCCAGGCGATGCCGAAAGCCTCGCGCAGCCGGTAGCCGCGATTATCCAGTTCCACCTTCAGATGCGCGGCGCGGGTGGCGACCAGATCCAGGATCACCGGAACGCAATACAACCCGATCAGGGCCGAGACGACATCGATTCCGCCCAGAAAGGCCGGCAGCCCGCCGGTCAGCCGCACATCCCCGCCGACCACGGCGACGCCGACCATCGACAGAAGCAGACCCAGACAGGCGCCGATCAGACCCTTCAGCGTGTTGCCGACCGACAGCGCCGCGATCAGTGTCAGACCGAAGATCGCCAGCCAGAAATATTCCGGCGGCCCGAAGGCCAGCGCGACGCGCGCCAGCGGCGGCGCCAGAAACAGCAGCGCCAGCGCCCCGACGATCCCGCCGCAGACCGAGGCCAGCGTCGCCAGCGTCACCGCCAGCCCGCCATCGCCGCGCCGCGCCATCGGATAGCCGTCAAAGGTGGTCGCGATCGACGAGGGCGTGCCGGGCGTATTGACCAGGATCGCGGCGAAGGCCCCGCCATAGATGGCGCCGGTATAGATCGCGCCAAGCGCGATCAGACCGGACGCGGGATCCATCGAGAAGGTGAACGGAACCAGGACCGCGACCGCCATCGTGGCCGACAGGCCCGGCAGCGCACCGATGACGGTTCCCAGCACGACGCCCACCAGCGCCAGTGCCAGGTTCAGCGGCGTCAGCGCGTCCAGAAAATAGCCAAGCAGTTCCATTCACCGGGCCTCTTACTGGCCGATGCCCAGAGCCTTGGCGCTGGTTGCGTATTCCTCTTTCATCCGGGCAATGAATTCGGGCATCTTGTCATAGGTGAAGTCGGTCAGCACGAAACCGCCATCCTCCATCTTCTTGACGAAGTCCGGATCGGCATTGATCTCGGACACGATGTCGGAGATGCGCTGACGGAGATCCTCGGGCGTCGAGGCCGGAACCGCGACACCGCGATAGGCGCCTCCGACAAGGTCGAGCCCCAGTTCCTTGAAGGTCGGAACATCGGGGAAGGCGGGCATCCGTTCTTCCGCCGCGACCGCCAGGATCCGCAGCGCGTCGCCCTGCGCGATCGCAGAAGTGGCATAATTGAAGCCCGCCGTCGTCTGCTTGCCCAGAACCGCCGTGATCGACGGACCGGTGCCCGAGAACGGCACATAGGTCGTCGTCGTGCCCGCCGCCGCGTCGAATTGCGCCTGCGCCAGATTGTTGGCCGATTTCGAGCCCGAGCCCGCGAATGTCACCATCCCCGGATTGCTCTTGGCATAGTCGATCAGATCCTGAAGCGTCTTGAATTCGCTGTCTGCCGGCACCAGGATGGCGTTCGGCGTATAGTGGAAATAATTCACCGGCGTCAGGTCGTCGGTGGTATATCCGACATTGCCTTCCATGGGTTGCAGGATCGTGTGGGGCAGGTTGATGCCCATGATCGTATAGCCGTCGCCGGCGATGTCGTTGAGCTGCGACCAGGCCTGCGCGCCGCCGGCACCGGGCTGATACTGGATGATCACGTCCTGACCGGTATATTTCTTCCACACCGATTGCTGGAAGCGCGCCGAGATATCGGATTCTCCGCCGGCATCGAAGGGGATGATATAGGTCATCGCCTTGGTCGGAAAATCGGCCGTCGATTGCGACGCGACAGGCCATGCCGCCAGTGCGGCCAAGGTGGCGGTCGCGGCGAATAGCGTTCTGATCTTCATGGTTTCCTCCCTGACAGATTGACCCGAAGACGATCCAACGCCTTCGGGCGGCCGGAATCCCGCCGTGGTTCGTGGGACTTTCCCCGATCGGGTCCCGGATTCGTCGGGCCTGTCCTCTCAGACCCTACGGAAACTGTAGTCGATGAAACGGGGGCTGGGAAATTCCGGTTATTCACATCATTATTGATTTGAGGGAACAGATGGGATGACCATGCCGGCCGTGACGGACATGCATTTCTTCGCCGTCGTGGCGCAGCGCAGCACCTTGTCCGAGGCGGCGCTGGATCTGGGGCTGACGGCATCCGCGGTCAGCCGCAGGCTGGCCCGTCTGGAGAACCGGCTGGGCGTGCGGCTGGTCAATCGCACCACGCGGCGTCTTGGCCTGACCTCGGAGGGCGAAGCCTATCTGCGCGCCTCGCGGGACATCCTGGGCCGGATCGCCTTGGCCGAAGACGCGATATCGGCCACGCGGGCCGCGCCGCAGGGGCCGCTGCGGGTCAACGCCACGTTCCAGTTCGGCCGCGAACATGTCGCGCCCGCGCTTGCGGTCTTTGCGGCGCGCTTTCCCGATGTCCAGGCGCAACTGGTGCTGACCGATGCGCCTGCAAATCTTGTCGAGGACGGATTCGACCTGCAGATCAAGTTCGGCGAGCCAACCGCGACGCGCAATGTGATGGCGCTGCTGCTGCGCAACCGCCGTGTCCTGATCGCCTCGCCGGAATACCTGCGTGCGCATGGCAGGCCGAAACGGCTGTCCGATCTGGAAGATCACGCCTGCATCGCTCTGCGGCAGGAACACGCGGCCTATGACGTGTGGCGCTTCGGCGACGATGACAGCGTGCGCATAAGAAGCGGGCTTTCGACCAATGACGGAGAAATCGCCGTCTCCTGGGTTCTGGGCGGGCATGGCATCATGCTGCGCTCCGAATGGGACATCGCGCGCCATGTCAGGGCAGGGCGGCTGGAGGTGGTGTTGCCGCGCCACGCGATGCGGGCGGATATCTTCGCCGTCTATCCCGAACGGCTGAACCTTTCGGCAAAGGTGCGCATGTTCATCGACATCCTGCGCGACCGCATCCGCGAGCAATCGTCCCGCCTCCAGCTTCCATAGGCGCCGGGGCGATGCCGCGCTTGGCGGTTCAAAATCCCGCGGTCCGGGATCCGGGGCCGCGATTGGCCGTGGCCAGGATCGCCGCGACATCGTAAGGCGGTGCAATGCCGGCAGAAGCAGGGAGGTTCAGCCATGCGCATCATCGACATTCGCGAAACGACCAGGCCGATCGCATCACCGATCCGCAACGCCTATATCGATTTCAGCAAGATGACGATCAGTCTGGTCGCCGTCGTGACAGATGTGGTCCGCGACGGCCGCCGGGTCGTGGGATACGGGTTCAATTCGAACGGCCGATACGGTCAGGGCGGGCTTATCCGGGAACGTTTCCGCGACCGGATCCTGGAGGCCGCGCCCGAAAGCCTGATGAACGAGGCCGGCGACAACCTGGATCCGCATCGGATCTGGGCGGCGATGATGGGCAATGAAAAGCCGGGCGGGCATGGCGAAAGATCGGTCGCGGTGGGCACGATCGACATGGCGGTCTGGGACGCGGTGGCCAAGATCGCCGGCAAGCCGCTGTTCCGCCTGCTGGCCCGGATGCATGACCGCAAGGCCGATCCGCGGGTCTTCGTCTATGCCGCCGGTGGCTACTATTATCCCGGCAAGGACAACGGCGCCTTGCGGGCCGAGATGCGCAGCTACCTGGATCGGGGCTATACCGTCGTGAAGATGAAGATCGGCGGTGCCCCGATCGACGAGGACCGTGCCCGGATCGAGGCCGTCCTGGACGAGATCGGCTCGCAGGCGCAACTGGCGGTCGATGCCAATGGCCGTTTCGATCTGGAAACCGGCATTGCCTATGCGAAGATGCTGCGTGATTACCCGCTGTTCTGGTACGAGGAAATCGGCGATCCGCTGGATTTCGCGCTTCAGGCCGCGATGTCGGAATTCTACGATCCGCCGATGGCCACGGGCGAGAACCTGTTCTCGCATCAGGATGCCCGCAACCTCTTGCGCTATGGCGGGATGCGCCCGGACCGCGACTTTTTGCAATTCGACTGCGCTCTGTCCTACGGGCTTGTCGAATATCTGCGGACGCTTGATGTGCTGCGCCAGTTCGGCTGGTCGCCCAGACGCTGCATTCCGCATGGCGGCCATCAGATGTCGCTGAACATCGCGGCGGGCCTTGGTCTGGGCGGCAATGAAAGCTATCCCGACCTGTTTCAGCCCTATGGCGGCTTTCCCGACGGCGTCGCCGTCGAGGAGGGCCACATCACCATGCCGGACCTTCCGGGTATCGGGTTCGAGGGCAAGGCCGATCTTGCCGCCGAGATGAGGTCGCTGGCCGAATAGCGATTCGTTGGCCCGGGCCGCCGGACCGATCCGCGTATTGACCAGAAGGGGCGCGCGCAGCGGGATCGAACGGGCGATGAGGGACGGCGGCGGGGCGCCCGACAGGGCCCGGGCATGGGCATGGGCATGGTTCAGAGAAGATCCTCGATCCGGATCGGGAAATGCCTGATCCGCCGTCCTGTCGCGTGCCAGATGGCATTGGCGATGGCGCCGACGGTTCCGGTGATGCCGATCTCGCCCACGCCCTTGATGCCAAGCGCGTTCACATAGGGATCATCCTCGTGGATGGTGATCACCTCCAGATCGCGGATATCGGCGTTGACCGGTATGTGATAGCCGGCGAAATCGGCGTTCATGATCCGTCCGGTGCGGGGATCGTGCTGCGCCTTTTCGTGCAGCGCGAACGAGACGCCCCAGATCATGCCGCCCATCAGCTGGCTTTCGGCGAGACGCGGATTGATGATCCGTCCCGCCGCGAAGGCGCCGACCAGACGGGTCACGCGCATCTGGCACAGGTCGGGATCGATCTTCACCTCGGCGAAGACGGCGCCATGTGCGTTCATGGCACGGTTTTCGGCATCTTCCGGCTTGCGAAAGGCGCTGCCCTGGCCTTCCAGTTGCTCAAGTCCCGCTCGGTGCAGGATGGCGGCCAGATCCTCGCCGCGCGCGGGGTCGCCCTCGACCTCGATCCGGCCGTCGCGGGCCTGGAAGGTCGCGTTGTCCGCGCCGTGCAGCGGCGAGGCGGGATCGGCCGCCGCCATGCTGCCAAGCTGGCGGATCACGTCGCGCCCCGATGCATCCAGGGCGCTGCCCGCTGTCGCCGTATGCCCCGAACCGCCCGCGATACCGCCATCGGGCAGGGTCGAATTGCCGGACCGGAACTCGATCTTCTCGATCGGCAGGCCAAGACTGTCGGCGGCGATCTGGGCCAGCGCCGTCCATGCGCCCTGTCCCATGTCGGCGGCCGATGTCTCGAACAGGGCGGTGCCGTCGGCGCGCAGGGTGGCACGGGCATCGGCGGCAAACATGGGGCAGGGAAACAGCGCCGTGCCCATGCCCCAGCCGACCAGCATCCCGTCCGCGTCCTGCATCTGGCGCGGTGCAAGCGGTCGCCGGGACCAGCCGAAACGACGCGCCCCCTCGGCATAGCATTCACGCAGCGCCTTGGACGAATAGGGTTTGCCCGTTCCGGGCTCGGTCTTGGCGTAATTGCGCAGCCGGAACTCCAGCGGATCGAGGCCCGTCGCCTCGGCCATTTCGTCCATCGCGCATTCCAGCGCGGCCGAACCGGACGCCTCGCCGGGGGCCCGCATCGGGCTGGGCGTGCCGACATCCAGCCGTACGCCGCGATGGGTCGAACGCAGCGCCTGCGCCGCGTAGAGCCCCTGCGAGGCATTCGCGGCCGGTTCCAGAAAGTCGTCGAAACTGGAGGTTTCCGACACCCCCTCGTGATCGATGAAGCTCAGCGCCGCCGCGTCATCGGTGCCCAGCCGCAGCCGCTGCCGTGTGGCGCCGCGATGGCCGACGGGGCCGAACATCTGCTGGCGCGTCAGCATCAGCTTGACCGGGCGGCCGGTCATCCTTGCGGCCAGGATCGCCAGAACCTGCGGCCCCGTCGGGATCGCCTTGGACCCGAATCCGCCGCCCAGAAAGGGGCTGCGCAGGGTGACGTTGCCGGCCGGAATGCCGAAGAAATGTGCGTATCTCGCACAGGACAGCACAAGCGCCTGACTGGGCATGTCCAGAATCAGCCGGTCGCCGTCCCATTGCGCCACGACCGCGTGCGTTTCCATCGCGTTGTGATATTGCGGCGCGGTCTCGTAGGTCACGTCGATGCCTTGCGCGGCGGAATTCCTGGCGGTCTGCATGTCGCCATGCTCGACATCGGCGGGTCTGCCAAGGGCGCCGGGCTCCAGCGCCTCCGGCTCGTTCTGGTCCAGGGCGATGCGGGGCGTCATCGTCTCGTAGCGCGGGTTCAGAAGGCGCGCGCCCTCGGTCGCGGCTTCGATGGTCTCGCCCAGAACCATGGCGATCGGCTGACCGGCATAGCGGACCGTGTCGTCCTGAAGCACCTCGATGCGGAACGAGAACATCGTCGGCTTTTCGGACGGATCGCCCTGAAGCGGCGGGCGGTTCTGCGGCGTCATCACATGGCTCACGCCGGGATGCGCCTCGGCCGCCGCGACATCCAGATGCGCGACCCGGCCGCGGGCGATCGTGGCCGGCAGACAGACCGCGTAAAGCAGGTTCCGGGGGTGGTTGTCGGCGGCGAAGGTCGCGGTGCCGGTTACCTTGGCAAGACCGTCGCGCCGCGTCAGCGGCTGGCCGGAATTCGATCCGAAGCGCATCGGGCGGGACATGGTATCAGACATGGGCAGGCTCCTCGCCGGCGAAGACAGAGGCGGGGAGCGCCGGCATCCGCGCCGGCGTGCCCCGTGCGGCAAGCGCCAGCGCGCGGGCGGCGACGCGCCGGGCGATCGGGATCTTCCAGGCATTGTCATGCGCCGGCACGGCATCCGACAGGGCCGCCTCGGCGGCGCGGTCGAACAGGGCCGCGTCGGGCGCGTGACCGGTCAGCAGTGCCTCGGCCTCGGCGGCCCTCCAGGGTTTCGCGGCGACCGCGCCCAGGGCCAGGCGCGCGCCCGTGATGATCCCGCCCTCGATTTTCAGCGCCGCGGCAGCCGAGACCGTGGCGAAGGCGAAAGAGGTCCGGTCTCGCAGTTTCAGATAGCGCGCGTGACCTGCGAATTCCGCCGCGGCGGCGGGCAGGCGCAGGGCCAGGATCAGTTCGCCCGGTTCCAGCGCCGTTTCGCGATCAGGCGTCGTGCCGGGCAGATGGTGAAAATCGGCGAAAGCGATTTCGCGCGCGCCGTTCGGGCCGATTACCTCGACCACCGCGTCCAGCGCCGCCAGCGGAACGCAGAAATCCGACGGATGGGTGGCGATGCAATCATCGCTCCAGCCCAGCACCGCGTAATTGTCGCCGACGCCGCCGCGCGCATCGCAACCGGTGCCGGGCCGACGCTTGTTGCAGGCGGTCTCGGGGTTCTGGAAATAGGGGCAGCGCGTGCGCTGCATCAGGTTGCCGGCCACGGTCGCGGCATTGCGCAACTGGCCCGAGGCCCCCGACAGCAGCGCCTCGGCCACCATCGGAAAGCGGCGGGCGAAATCGGCGTCGCGGGCCAGATCGGCATTGCCGACCCGCGCGCCGATCCGGGTGGCGCCCTCCGCCCCGGTCTCGATCCGGTCGAGGCCGGGCAGCCGGCCAAGATCGATCAGCCGATCCGGCTGCGCCGCCCCGGTCTTCATCAGATCGACCAGATTGGTGCCCCCGCCCAGCCAGGCCGCGCCCGGACGCCAGGCGGCGATGGCCTCGTCGATGCTGGCGGGCCGGATGAAATCGAACATCTTCATGCCGTGCCCTCCTGTTCGGCTTCGGCCATGCGGCGGGTTGCCTGCTGCACGGCGCGGGTGATGCCGTGATAGGCGGCGCAGCGGCACAGATTGCCGCTCATTCCCTCGCGGATGCGTTCGAGGTCCTCGCCCGCGCTCGCCTCGGCAATCAGGCCGACCGCGCTCATGATCTGGCCGGGGGTGCAATAGCCGCATTGGAACCCGTCATTTTCGATGAAGGCGGTCTGCACCGGATGCAGCGCATCGCCCTGGGCCAGCCCCTCGATCGTGGTGATCCGGGCGCCGTCCAGCGTTGCCGCCAGCGTCAGGCAGGAATTGATCCGCCGGCCGTTCACAAGAACCGTGCAGGCGCCGCACTGGCCGCGATCGCAACCCTTCTTGGTGCCGGGCAGGCCCAGCCTTTCGCGCAGAAGATCCAGCAGCGTGACGCGGGGATCGTCGATCGTCAAATCGCGCCGCGTGCCATTGACGGTGAAAGAGATGGAGAGTGACATGCGTCCTCCCTTGATGTGGCGGTGGGGGTGAAACCGGCATCTCGCCCAGGGGCGATCAGGCCCCGTGGCGAGGTGCTGGACAGTTCGGCCTGCCTGCTGCGCGTATCGTGAGGAATGCCTCCGTTCTGGCGGCCGGGAATGGACCTTGCCCGAAACGCGCAAGACCGGACCGCGTTCCCTGCGGTCGGGGCCTGTTTCGAATGAAGGATGCCGTTTGCGATGCCGGCATCGAACGCCGCCGTCAGGCAAAGGTCAAGGCCCGGCGCGAATTTCGCGGCCTTCCGCGCCTGCGCGGAGCCGTGAAAACGGGCGCCGGCTGCATCAGGCAACCGGCGCGGCAGGACCGGTCATTCCGGCTTGGCGATCTCCAGCTTGACCGAGGCATACCATTCCGCCGCTGCCCGCATCTGATCGTCGTCGAGACTTTCGGCGATGGGCTGCATGATCTCGCTGGGGCGGCTGCCCTGACGGAACGCCTTCAACTGGCTCAGCAGATAGATGCTGTTTTCGCCCGCCAGATCGGGTGTGTCATCATCCATCCCCATTCCGTCCACCCCGTGACAAGAGACACAGGATTCGGGTGCGCCCGAGGGATCGGCGGTCAGCGTCGCCACCGCCGTCTGCGAGGAATACCAGGCCGCCAGATCGGCGATCTGCTGGTCCGACAGGGCGGCGGCGACGACCGACATCATCTCGTTCTGCCGGGTGCCGCTGCGAAAAGCAGTCAACTGGCTGGCGAGAAAGCTGGCGGGTTCGCCGCCGATGCTGGGCGCGGCGGGCATTTTCGCCGCGCCCTCGATTCCGTGACAGGTGCGGCATTGCCCGGCCAGCTTGCGGCCCGAGGCGGGATCGCCCGCGACCTCTTGCGACAGGGCGGCACCGGCGAGCCACAGCCCGCCCAGTGCCATCGAAAGGATCGCGACCCTCATTCGCCGTAGCTGATTCGGTAGACCGCGCCGGCGAGATCGTCCGAAACCAGGAGCGATCCGTCGCGCAGTTGCGCCACATCGACGGGCCGGCCCAGATATTCGTCATTCTCGTCGATCCAGCCCTCGGCAAAGGGTTCGGTCGTGGCGCTGCCGTCCTCGGCGACATAGGTGACCATGACCCGCGCGCCGACCGGAGTGGTGCGGTTCCATGATCCGTGCTGGGCCGAGAAGATCGCGCCGCGATATTTTTCCGGGAACATGCTGCCGGTGTAGAAGGTCATGCCCAGATCGGCTGCATGGGCGGTCATCTCGACGGCGGGCATCACGACATCGGCCGGCGGATCCTGATCCTTGTATTCGACGGTGCGCACATCGCCGCCGCCATACCACGGAAAGCCGAAATTCTGGCCGGCTTCGGTGACATGGTTGATCTCTCCGGGTGGAATGTCGTCGCCCATTCCGTCCACCTGGTTGTCGGTGAACCACAGATCGCCCGTATCGGGATCGAAATCCATCCCGACCGAGTTGCGGATGCCGCGGGCGAAGACCTCGCGTCCGGTTCCGTCGGTATTGATGCGGATGATGCCGCCCAACCCGTATTTGTCATACTTCTCCATCTTTTCCGGTGGGGGGACATTGAAGGGCTGACCAAGCGCGATGTAGAGCTTGCCGTCGGGTCCGATGTCGCAGACCCGCGCGGTGTGGTTGAAGCTTTCCTCGTCCGGGGGAATCAGATCGCCCTGTTTCAGGACGCTGAATGCCGCCACATCCGGGCTTTCATAGAAGAACTCGGCCGCGGGGAACAGCAGCACGCGGTTCTGTTCGGCGATATAAAGAAAGCCGTCCTTGGAAAAGCACGGCCCGTTGGGGATGGTGAAGGCCAGCGAGGGCGCGAAATCCTTCACCTCGTCGGCGACGCGGTCCTTGTTGCGGTCGGTGATGGACCAGACCTTGTCCTTGCGGGTGCCGACAAAGGTGACGATGCCCTGTGGACCCACGGCCATGTTGCGGGCGTCGGGAACCACCGCATAGAGCGCGATCTTGAAGCCCTGCGGCAGCTTGATCTTTTCCAGCGTCTTCTTGATTCCGTCGGCATAATCGCCGGTCTGATCGATATAGGTGAACTCCGTCGTTCCTGTGGATTTGAAGTTCGACAGCTTGTCCAGATTGTCGGGCACATCCGTATTCTGTGCGACGGCAGCCGTCGCCATCAATGCGGCCGCGGCCGCCCCCAGCATGAGCGTGTTCATTCCATCCCTCCCTGTGTCATCTTGTGACCATGACAGGATGAGGGTCGCTTGCCGTTGCGTCAATGATTCCGTGATCGCGCGCCGGTTGTCGCTGATAAGGCCCGATCAATCTTTAATGCTTCAAGGGCCACCTAAAGGCTTGCCAGATCGGTGTTTTAGCGGGCAGTCTTGCGATCACGGTCGCAAGAGGGTCACGAGGAAGGCCCGGATCGAACAGGGAGGTAAGACGATGACCAAGACGAATGAAACTGCGGGGCCGGTGTCGCGGCGCTCGTTCCTGCGCCGTGGCGGCGCTGTCGCCGGCGGTGCCGCCGCCAGCACGCTGCTGGCCGCGCCGGCGGTTCTGGCGCAATCGCCGATGGTGCTGAAGATGCAGACCAGCTGGCCCGCGTCCGACATCTGGCAGACCATGGCGCAGCAATACGTGGACCGGGTCGAGGCGATGTCGGGCGGGCGGCTGAAGATCGACCTGCTGCCGGCAGGCGCGGTCGTGGGCGCCTTTCAGGTCATGGACGGGGTCAGCGACGGGGTGATCGACATCGCCCATTCGGTCGCGGCCTATTGGTATGGCAAGAACAAGGCGGCGTCGCTGTTCGGCACCGGCCCGGTCTTCGGCGGCGATCCCACCAACATGCTGTCGTGGTTCTACCAGGGCGGCGGCCAGGATCTGTATCGCGAACTGACGCAGGATTCGATGGGGCTGAACGTGATCGGCATGTTCGGCTTTCCGATGCCCGCCCAGCCCTTCGGCTGGTTCAAGAACCCGATCAACGGGGTCGACGACATCAAGGGGATCAAGTACCGCACCGTCGGGCTTGCGGCGGATCTGCTGCAATCCATGGGCATGTCGGTGGCCCAGCTTCCTGGCGGCGAGATCGTGCCTGCGATGGAACGCGGCGTCATCGACGCGTTCGAGTTCAACAACCCGTCCTCGGACATGCGATTCGGCGCTCAGGACGTGGCCAAGAACTATTATCTGGGCAGCTATCACCAGGCCTCCGAGGCGTTCGAGTTTCTCTTCAACCGCGACCTGATGGAGACGCTGGACCCCGATCTGCGCGCAATCCTGGAACATGGGGTCGAGGCGGTTTCGACCTATAACACCGCCTTCGCGCTGGACAATTATTCGTCCGACCTGCAGAAGCTGCGCGACGGCGGCGTGACGGTGCGCAAGACCCCGCAGGACATCCTGTCGGCCCAGCTTGACGCCTGGTCCGAGATGATCACCACGCTTGAACAGGATCCCTTCATCAAGAAGGTGCTGGACAGCCAGCGCGACTGGGTCAAGCGCACGGTGTTCTACGAACTGATGGACAAGCCCGACTACACGCTGGCCTACGAACATTTCTTCCCCGGCGAGCTGAAGCTTTAAATCAGACAGGGCCCGTTCCGCCACACAGCGCGGGTCGGGCCTGACCGAAAGGGTTTCCCATGCTGTCCTTCATCCGCTTCGCCGACAACCTGTCGGGATGGTTCGGCAAGTCGTTCGGCTGGCTCATTCTGCTGATGACCTTCGGCGTCAGCTACGAGGTCTTCGTGCGCTACGTGCTGAACAGCCCGACAAGCTGGTCGCTGGATGTGTCCTTCATCATGTATGGAACGCTGTTCATGATGGGCGGAGCCTATACCCTGTCGCGCGGCGGCCATGTCAGGGGCGATTTCCTCTATCGGCTCTGGCCTGTCAGGGTGCAGGGCGCGGTGGATTTCGTCCTGTACCTGCTGTTCTTTTTTCCCGGTGTCACCGCCCTGATCCTGTCGGGCTGGAAATATGCCAGCAGGTCCTGGCAATACGGCGAGGTCAGCGTGAACAGCCCCGCCGGCATCCCGATCTATCAATTCAAGTCGGTCATCGTGGCGGCGGGGATCCTGCTGTTCATCCAGGGTCTGGCGCAGCTGATGCGCAGCATCATCGCCATGCGCGACGGCGTCTGGATCAAGGCCGACGAGGATGTCGAGGAAACCGAAGAACTTCTGCTGCGCGATCAGGCGCCGCGGGCCGGTGTGCATGTCGACTGACCTGCCTGATCCCACTGATCCCAGCACGGAGACGCGCGCGTGACAGATCCGCAGATTGCCCTGTTCATGCTGGGCATATTCATCTTCCTGGTCTTTCTGGGCTTTCCCATCGCCTTCACGCTGATGGCCCTGGGGATCGGCTTTGGCTATTACGCCTATTTCGATGCCGCGCGCATGTGGCGTGCGCTGGACCGGCTGCCCGAGGATGCGGCCTGGCTGACGCAGAAATGGACCTGGCTCGAAGGATTCTACAACAACCGCATCTTCGATCTGTTCATCAACCAGACCTATACCGTCATGTCCAACGAGGTGCTGACGGCGGTGCCGCTGTTCCTGTTCATGGGCTATGTGGTCGAGCGGGCCAATATCGTCGATCGGCTGTTCTCGACGCTGGCGATCGCCTCGCGCCGGATGCCCGGTTCGATGGGTGTGGCCGCGCTGATCACCTGCGCGCTGTTCGCCACCGCGACCGGCATCGTCGGTGCCGTGGTCACGCTGATGGGATTGCTGGCGCTGCCGGCAATGCTGAAGGCGCGCTATGACCCGCGCTTTGCCAGCGGCATCATCTGCGCCGGCGGCACGCTGGGCATCCTGATTCCGCCCTCGATCATGCTGATCGTCTATGCCGCGGCCTCGGGCGTGTCGATCGTGCGCCTTTATGCGGGTGCGATGCTGCCCGGACTGGTGCTGGTGGGCCTCTATCTGACCTATGTCGTCGGCCGGTCGATCCTGCAACCTTCGGTCGCGCCGCGCCCGACCGAGGACGAGGTGCCCACCGTGCCCACGGGCCGGCTGATCGTGATGCTGATCACCTCGTTCTTTCCGCTGGCCTTCCTGATCCTGGCCGTCCTGGGCTCGATCCTGTTCGGTCTGGCCACACCGACCGAGGCGGCGGCGATCGGCGCGCTTGGCGGCATGGTTCTGGCGGTGATCTATCGCGCGATGACGTTCCAGCGGTTGCGCGAATCCGTCTATCTGACCGTGCGCACCACGGCGATGGTCTGCTGGCTGTTCGTCGGATCCTACACCTTCTCGTCGGTCTTCTCCTATCTGGGGGGCGAACAGGTGATCGCGGAATTCGTCGGCGGGCTGGACCTGACGCCGCTGCAATTCCTGCTGCTGGCGCAACTGATCATCTTCCTGCTGGGCTGGCCGCTGGAATGGTCCGAGATCATCATCATCTTCGTGCCGATCTTCCTGCCGCTGTTGCCGCTGTTCGACATCGATCCGTTGTTCTTCGGCATCCTCGTGGCGCTGAACCTGCAAACCTCGTTCCTGACCCCGCCGATGGCGATGTCGGCCTATTACCTAAAGGGGATAGCCCCGCCCGAGGTCAAGCTGACCGACATCTTCTCGGGTGTGATGCCGTTCCTGCTGATGGTCTTCATGGCCATGGCGCTCATGTATATCTGGCCCGATATCGTCTTCGTGCTGCCCAGGATGATCTATGGCTCATGATCCGGTCTCCCTGGGCGCGCGCGCCCTTCGCGACCTGATCGCCTCGGGCGCGCTGTCGGCCGAGGCGGCCACCGCCGCCTGTCTGAAACGCATCGCCGAGACCGAGCCGCAATTGCGGGCCTGGGCCTTCGTCGATGGCCAGGACGCCGTGGCACAGGCACGGGCGCTTGACGCCCGACGCAAGGCCGGCGCGGCGATCGGTCCGCTGCATGGCGTGCCGGTGGGAATCAAGGACGTGATCGACACGGCAGGGATGCCGACGGAACGCGGAACCCCGGTCGAAAAGGGCCGCGTCCCGCCCGAGGATGCCCATCTGGTCGCAAGGCTGCGCGCGGCGGGCGCGGTCGTCATCGGCAAGACGGCGACGACCGAACTGGCGTATCTGGCGCCCTCGCAGGCGCGCAATCCGCACGACCCGCAGCGGACGCCCGGCGGTTCCTCATCGGGATCGGCGGTGGCGGTCGCCTCGGGGCAGGTGCCTTTGGCGGTGGGGACCCAGACCGGCGGCTCGGTAATTCGCCCGGCTTCCTATTGCGGCACGGTCGGCTTCAAGCCCAGCTTCGGCCTGATCGGCCGGACCGGAGTTCTGACGCAATCGCCGTTTCTGGATACGGTGGGCGGCTTCGCGCGTTCGCTCGAGGATGTCGCGCTGCTGGTCGAGGCGATGGCAGGCCACGACCCGCAGGATCAGGCGACCGCGATGCAGCCGGTCCCGCGCCTTTCTGACGCTGCCATGCAGCAGCCGCCGCTGCCGCCGCTGCTGGCGGTGGTCAGCCTGCCGGGGGCCGAATCGCCGATGCAGCAGGCAATGGCCGAACTGACCGCCGAGTTGGGCGACCGCGCCCACGGCGTCGATCTGCCCCCCGCCTTCGCCGAGGCCGAATCGATCCGCCGCCGCATCAATCTGGCCGAGATGGCGCGATGCTATTATCCGCTGGAACGGCGCGGCGCCGCGGCGCTGTCGCCGCAGATGCGCGCCGCCCTGACCGAAGGACAGGGGATCCTGGCGCGTGATTACCTTGCGGCGCTTGATTGGCGTCAGGTGCTGAATGCGGGGCTGGACGACCTGCTCAGCCGCTGCGACGCGATCCTGTGCCCGGCTGCGACCGGACCCGCCCCGGCCATCGGCGAGGGCAGCACCGGCTCGGCCGCCATGAACGGGCCCTGGACCCTGTGCGGTGTGCCGGCGATCAGCCTGCCCCTGCTGGCGGATGAAAACGGCCTGCCGATGGGTGTCCAGCTGATCGGACGGCGCGGCGAGGATGCGCGGCTTCTGCGCGTCGCGGCATGGCTGACTGCACGCCTCGACGCGTCCGAAGAAAGCGAATCGAGGAGGTTCGGATGACGGACAGGATCTTGGCCCTGCTGGCCTTCGTCGTTCTTGCGGCGTTTCTGATCATTCTGGTCTGGCATGTGCCACGGCTGGATCTTGGCGGTGTCGTCCTGCTGACGCTGATCTTCGCGGGAATCGACATGGCGGCGGTCATGCGCAGTCACGACCGCAAAGATCACACCGGCCAGGATGACACGGAAAACGGTGCCGGAGGCTGATCTTCTCCGCCAGAATGAACGGGGCCGCTTTCGCCTTGCGGCCCCAGCCGAGTCTTGGGTCGGAATGTTTGATGGTGGGTGATGACGGATTTGAACCGCCGACATCTTCGATGTGAACGAAGCGCTCTACCGCTGAGCTAATCACCCGGTGGACGGGCTTTTAGCCGCAGGGTGCTGACGATGCAAGACCGGATCGGCGCGAAATGCCGCGTGTCAGGATGCGGGCTTGCGGCGCAGGCGCAGCGTGATCACGTCGCCGCCGCGCAGATCCTTTTCCAGATTCACCCGGCCCCGGCCCAGAGGCGGCACCGCCAGCGTCTGTCCGGCCGACAGGGCCTCGCCAAGCTGTGCCAGTGTCGCGTCGATGATCGGCCGCGCCTCGGACCTCTTCGCGCCGGTCGCTGCCAGAACCCGCTCGACGAAATCCTTTTTCTGGACAACCCGTGCAGGCTGCGGATTTTTCGGTGCCGCCCCGTCGCTTTTCACCATTTCCCAACCCCTCAATCACAAAACCGGAACATTCGGTTTAGCGTGGCGCATCAATTAACCATTGGTCAATTATGAATCGCCCAAGTTCCGTGAAAAGAAAGCGCCGGGCCAGGAAAACCCTGACCCGGCGGCTGCCAAGTTCACCAACTGCAAGTTGCGGCGATCAATGCGCGACCGTGGCCCCGCCCTTTTCGCCCCCCTGGCCCGAGGCGATTCGCGCCGCCTCGGCGGCCTCTTCGGCGGCCTCGTCCCACTCGACCGGGTCGGGCATCCGAACCAGGGCGCGTTTCAGGACCTCGCGGACATTGCCGACCGGGATGATCGTCAGTCCGGTCTTCACGTTGTCGGGGATTTCGGCCAGATCCTTTTCGTTGTCGGCCGGTATCAGCACCGTCTTGATACCCCCGCGCAGCGCCGCCAGCAGTTTTTCCTTCAACCCGCCGATGGCCAGGACGTTGCCGCGCAAGGTGACCTCACCGGTCATCGCGACGTCCTTGCGGACCGGAATGCCGGTCATCACCGACACGACAGAGGTCACCATCGCCACCCCGGCCGAGGGCCCGTCCTTGGGCGTGGCGCCTTCGGGAACGTGGACATGGATGTCGCGCTTGTCGAATTCCGGCGGCCTCACCCCGATTTCGGGCGAGATCGAGCGCACGAAGCTGGAGGCCGCGTCGATCGATTCCTTCATCACGTCGCCCAGTTTGCCGGTCGTCTTCATCCGACCCTTGCCGGGCAGGCGCAGCGCCTCGATCTGCAACAGATCGCCGCCGACCGATGTCCAGGCCAGCCCGGTGACGACGCCGACCTGATCCTCTTTCTCGGCCAGGCCGTAGCGATGCCGCCGCACGCCCAGATATTCCTCGGCCTTCTCGGGCGTCACCTCGACGGACTTGACCTTGCCCTTCAGGATCTCGGTCACGGATTTGCGCGCCAGCTTGGCAATCTCGCGTTCCAGCGACCGCACCCCCGCCTCGCGGGTGTAATAGCGGATCACATGGGTCAGGGCCGCGTCGCTGACGCTGAATTCGCCCTTGCGCAGGCCGTTGGCCTTGATCTGCTTGGGCAGCAGGTGCTGCTTGGCGATCTCGCGCTTTTCGTCCTCGGTATAGCCGGCCAGCGGGATGATCTCCATCCGGTCCAGCAGCGGTCCGGGCATGTTGTAGCTGTTGGCGGTGGTCACGAACATCACGTTCGACAGGTCGTATTCGACCTCGAGATAGTGATCGACGAAGGTCGCGTTCTGTTCGGGATCCAGCACCTCCAGCATCGCGCTGGCCGGGTCGCCACGGAAATCCTGCCCCATCTTGTCGATTTCATCCAGCAGGATCAGCGGGTTGGTCGTCTTGGCCTTTTTCAGCGCCTGGATGATCTTGCCGGGCATCGAGCCGATATAGGTGCGGCGGTGGCCCCGGATCTCGGATTCGTCACGGACGCCGCCCAGGCTGATGCGGATGAATTCCCGCCCCGTCGCCCGCGCGACCGACCGGCCCAGCGAGGTCTTGCCGACACCCGGAGGCCCGACAAGGCACAGGATCGGCCCCTTCAGCTTGGTCGACCGGTTCTGCACCGCCAGATATTCGACAATCCGTTCCTTGACCTTTTCCAACCCATAGTGATCCGCGTCCAGCACCTGTTCCGCCTTGGACAGATCCTTTCTGGTGCGCGACTTCACGCCCCAGGGCAGCGCCAGCAGCCAATCCAGGTAATTGCGGCTGACCGTGGCCTCGGCCGACATCGGCGACATCGACTTCAGCTTCTTCAGCTCGGATTCCGCCTTTTCGCGGGCTTCCTTGCTGAACTTGGTCGCGGCGATCTTTTCTTCCAGCTCGGCCAGCTCGTTCTGGCCGTCCTCGCCATCGCCCAGTTCCTTCTGAATGGCCTTCATCTGCTCATTCAGGTAGTATTCGCGCTGCGTCTTCTCCATCTGGGTCTTGACGCGCGACTTGATCTTCTTTTCGACCTGCAGCACGGACATTTCGCCCTGCATCATCGAATAGACCTTTTCCAGCCGTGCGGCCACGTCCAGCGTGTCCAGCAATTCCTGTTTCTTGTCCAGGTCGATGCCCATGTGGCCGGCGGCCAGATCGGCCAGCTTGCCGGGTTCCTTCGCCTCGGCGACGGCGGTGACGACCTCTTCGGGAATGTTCTTGCGCACCTTGACGTAACGCTCGAATTCCTCGGCGACGGTGCGCACCAGGGCGGTCAGCGTGGCTTCGTCGCCCCGGCTTTCGGCAAGGACGATGGCCGAGGCTTCGAAATGATCCTCGTTCGGCACGAAATCGGTGATCTGCACGCGCTCCTGCCCCTCGACCAGCACCTTGACGGTGCCGTCGGGCAATTTCAGCAATTGCAGCACGTTGGCCAGAACGCCGGTGCGATAGATACCGTCTTCGTCGGGTTCGTCGACCGAGGCGTCCTTCTGCGCGGTCAGCAGAATCGGGCTGTCCGATTCCATCACCGCCTCCAGCGCGCGGACCGATTTCTCGCGGCCCACGAACAGCGGCACGATCATGTGAGGAAACACCACGATGTCGCGCAAAGGCAGCACCGGATAGGTCTGAGAAGCGAATTCGTTCATTGCTTTGCGTTCCTTTCCTGCCCGAAGCCGTGGCCCCGTCATGGCGACGCACGGCCCCTGCATCGCGACAATCTAGGCGCGGCACGGGCCGCGTTCAATATGACGGAGAGAATACCACATATTATGTGACACCGCCGGCGGGACGCAAATGGATGTAAGTCCGGCGGGCGCGCAATCGGAAATCCGGGATGGCGTCTGCCGGATTGCGGGCCCGGCCGACGCCCTGCCAGGCAGGTCCCGCACCGGATCCCGCAGGACGCCCCGCACCTGCATCGCGAAGCGCGGCCAGCGCCGTCAGCGGGGGATCACGATCTCGGCCCGCAATCCGCCCAGCCGCGCGCCGCGGCCCAGCCGCAACTGACCGCCATGCCCGCGCGCGACATCGGCCGCGATTGCCAGCCCCAGCCCCGCGCCTTGCCCGCTGTTGCGGTTGCGCGACGGATCCAGCCGGGTAAAGGGGCGCATCGCGGCCTCCAGGCTGTCGTCGGGTATTCCCGGCCCGTCATCCTCGACCCCGATCCGCAGGCTGCGCGGGCCCAGGGTCGCGTCGATCTCGGCCCGGCTGCCATAGCGGACGGCATTGCCGATCAGGTTTTCAAGCGCGCGCCGCAGCATGTCGCGGCGAAAGGTCGCCTGGCCCTGCGGATCGCCGCTGACCCCCAGCAGCAGGACATCATGGCCCGCCCGTTGCCCATCGCTGGCGATTGCGCCGAGGAAATCGGCCACGTTGATCGCCTCGGCCGGGCTTTCCCGGGCATCGTCGCGGGCATAGTCCAGAAATGCGTCGATCATGCGGTTCATCTCGGCCAGATCGGCCTGCATCGCGGCGATGTCATCGGCATCGGGCGGAATGTCGGTCGAGATCATCGACAGCCCAAGCTGCATCCGCGTCAACGGCGTCCGCAGATCGTGGCTGATCCCCGACATCATCATCTTGCGCTGTTCGTTCTGCCGTTCCAGCCGGTTGCGCATGTCCAGAAACGCGGTGCCGGCGCTGCGGACCTCGGTCGCGCCGGCAGTCCTGTAGGCGACCACGCGTCCCTTTCCGTATTCCTCGGCCGCCCGTGCCAGCCTGCGGATCGGCCGCAACTGGTTGCGCAGAAAGACCACGGCGATCCCGCTCATCAGCAGCGAGGTGAAGATCATCAGGACGAATAACTGGTGCGGATTGGTGGCGGTCACGCGGGTGCGGTCGAAGGTGACCGAGAAGGGGCCGTAGCGGCCCGTCAGGGTGACCGCCACGACGCTGTCGTCGCCGACCAGGTCGATGGCGGTGATGCCGGGCACATTGTTGCGCAATTCGCGGATCAGCACCCGACCCGAGAAATCGTAGAAGACCCGGCTGTCGCCCTGCCGCTCCGGCGCCGGAAGCTGCAGCCGCAAGCCCAGCGGCGCGGCGATGGATTGTCCCGCCAGCTTCGCGGTGGCCAAGTTTTCGGCGCGGTCCATGCGTCGCAGCACGAAGTCCAGTTCGCGCGCCATGCTGGCTGTCATCTGCCGGGTGACACCCTCGAAATGGCGCTGAAGGATCATCACGCTGACGACCAGGGTGATCACGACCACCGGCAGGATCAGGATCAGCGCCGCCCGTCCATAAAGCCCGCGCGGAAACAGCCCTTTCAGCCAACTGGTCTCTGTGTGGTTCAACGTGGCAACCCCTTTCGCGCCACGCTAGGCTATGACGATGAGCGCCGATCCGAAAGAGCCGCTGCGCATCCTTGCGCCGAACCCCTCGCCGTTGACCGGGCCGGGAACCAACAGCTTCCTGATCGGCCGCGATCATGTCGCGGTCATCGATCCCGGCCCCGACGATCCCGGCCATCTGCATGCGATCCTGGACGCGGCACCCGGACCGATCACCCATATCCTGGTGACCCATGCCCATCGCGACCATTCCGCGGGCGCCCTGGCGCTGTCGCGCCGGACGCAGGCGCCGGTGCTGGCCTTTGGTGCCGCCGAATCGGGCCGCTCGGCGGTGATGCGCCGGCTCGCGGCGGCGGGGATGGAGGGCGGCGGCGAGGGGCTGGACCGCCATTTCGCGCCCGATCGGGTGCTTCGCGACGGCGACTGGATCGAAAGTCCGGACTGGCGCCTGCAGGCCCTGCACATGCCCGGCCATGCCGCCAGCCATCTGTGCTTTCTGTGGGGCGATCAGGTCTTTTGCGGCGATCTCGTGATGGGCTGGGCCTCGACCATCATCTCACCGCCGGACGGGGATCTGATCGATTACCTGCGCTCGCTTGCGCGGCTTGACGCGCTTGCGCCGCGCCGGATGCTGCCTGCCCACGGCGACGCGATCGAAAACCCCGCCGTCAGGCTGGCCGAACTGGTTGTCCACCGGCGGGAACGCAGCGCCCAGATCCTGGCCGCGCTTTGCCGGCGATCCGATACCGCAGACGGCCTCGCGCAGCGTCTCTACCAGGACATTGCGCCGGGATTGTTGCCCGCGGCGGCGCGCAACTGCCTGGCCCACCTGATTGCGCTGGCCGAGATCGGCGCGGTCGCGACCGATACTGCGATCGGTCCGGGCAGCGTCTTTCGCATCGCTTGATGCGGGTCGCCCGGTGCCTGCCGGACGTCGGGCGAGGATATCCGCGCACAGGGCAAGCCTGTCCGCGGATCACGCACCTTGCGGCCGGTAGCGCCGGACCGCCGCCCCCCATGACAGGCGGGGCGGCGGCAAGGTGGTGTCAGGCCGGCACGAAGCTTGCCGGATTAGTGGCTCATTCGGCCAGTTCGGGCGCGGCCTTCGTGGTCATCACGAAGACGGTCGAGGCGATCACGATCAGGAAGACGAAGCTGGTGATCACGGTGCCGAGGCCCAGGCCGCCGAACTCGGTCGGCTGTGCCAGAAAGTCGCCGATAGAGGCACCAAGCGGCCGGGTGAAGATGTAGCACAGCCAGAAGGCCCACATCCCGTCCAGACCCAAGGCGAAATAGCCAAGCGCCAGCGACGCGATGATCAGCCCGAACAGCACGCCGGTTCCGGCAAAGCCGACCCCGAAGGCCTCGGAGATCAGGTCGCCCACCGCCGTGCCAAGCGCGAAGGTGAACAGGATCGCCAGCCAGTAGAAGGCCTCGCGTCGGAAGGTGAAGACCTCGTGGATCGACAGCGTCCGTTCGACCGCGTACCAGACCGCAAAGGTCGCGGCCAGCGCCAGCGTGAAACCGATGGTCGAATCGATCAGCGGGATACCGAAGGCGTCGGTCATGTTGTCGGTGATCAGCGTGCCGACCACCGAGATCAGCACCACGGCGATCCAGTAGACGGCGGGCACATAGGCCCTTTGACGGAACTGCCAGATCATCGCCGCGATCAGGATGGCGGTCATCAGAAGTGTCGTCTTTCCCAGTCCGAGGCCCAGATTGACGGCCAGCAGATCGGCGGCGGTCTCGCCCATGGTCACGGCAGTCAGCTTGATCAGCCAGAAGCCGGGGGTGACTTCGGGAACCCGGTTGATCCGGGCGGATTGCGCAAGCGGGCGGTCGATATCGGTGAAAGTTGCGTCGCTCATGGTCTTCATCCCTTGATTTGGGCCAGTGCCTGCGCCGAATAGGCGTCGGCTCGGGCATCATCGTCGGCATTGCAGCGTTCCAGCGCCTTGGCTTGCAGACCGCTGACAGCGGTGGTCGGCGTGGTCGTGCCGATCGCGTCGCGCAATTGCCCGATCAGTTCTTCGCAGGGCAGGGCGCGTCCGCTCTGGTCGGTGACGGCAATGCCCGAGACATACTGAACCGGGCCCGAGGCCGCGGCCGTGGTTGCGGCGGGGGCGTCCAGCGTCGTGGCCAGCCTGGCCAGCGCCACATCGACCGTCGCCTTGTCCGGCGCATCGGCGCGCAGCGCCTTGAAGGCGCCGTCCGCGGCCGCGTCGACGTTGTTCCAAGCGCCACGATCGCCCTGGCGGAGGGCGGCGGCGTTCTTGTCCCACAGGGTTTCGAGATCGGTGATCCGGCGCTCGGCCGCGGTGTAATCGCCGGTGGCGGCGATGGCCTGCGTGTCGGTCACGATGGTCTTGTAGGCGGACAGATCGCCAAGACCGGCCGAGGCCTGCGTGGCAGAAGCGTCCTGCGCTGTCGGCGAGATATACATCTCGGCCAGGGTGAACCCGCCGGCCGGAACGGCGATCAGCACCGCCGACAAGAGCAGGTTTCGAAAGGTGGCGTTCATGAAAAGCATCCTGTCTTGTTCAAGGCGGCCTCGATCCGAGGTCCGCAGCGCAAGAGATGACAGAATCTTTCCCGCAAGGTCTGACGCGGTTCTTACGGTTTGGTAAGCCCGCGCCGCCTTGGTGCGTGGCCGGTCAGGGCAGGGCCAAAACGACCGCGTCAGCCTGTTCTGCCGTCGCGGCGGCATCGCGCGGCCGTGGCAGCGCGATGCGGGTCACACGGGTCGCCTGCAGGGCAAGAAGCTGTTGTTCCAGCCGGTCGCGAATGGCGGGGTCGGACGCGAAGGGCCGCCCGGATCCTGGCTCCGCGGCCTCGTCCTGCCCGACGGTCCCGAAAAAGGCGCGAAATCCCTGGGCGGTGACATATTCGCTGCGCCAGAACCGTGCCTTCGGAGCGGCGATCGACCGTGTTGCACCATCCGGCCGCCGCTGGACGAAAGCCAGATCGTTCGGCTGGCCGCGCCAGAAATGCGACACGGTCTCGATGGTCGGGTCTTCCTCGCCGGCGAGGGCGGCATAGAGGGCGTCGAAGACAAGGCCGGCCGAGGGCAACCGGGATGCGTCCCAACCCGCTGCCCGCATGGCCTCGGACAGGGCGGCTTCGTCCCGCGCAAGGACGATCAGCGAGATGGGATGAACCGGCGATCCCATCAGCGATTCCGTCGAGGCGGGAAGCCCCGCGATCCCGGCCAGGCCCCCGGCATCCGGCAGGATCCGATCGGCCGTCTGGGTCGGGGTATTGCGCGGATGGTCATAGCGCCAGACATTCGCGGCGGCCAGGCCGATCAGTCCCAGGATCAGCGCAACGCCCACGATCCTCGCGGATCCGCGGGCGCCCCGGTGCGGCTCGGGCCGTTCCGACAGCCGCCATTCGGCGATGGCCACGCCCATGGTGACCCACAGCGCGCCGACCAGCCAGCCGTTCAGGACATCGCTGAGGTAATGCTCGATCAGATAGATCCGGCTTCCGCCAATGGCGAAGGCCAGAAAACCCGCCAGCAGAAGCGCCGTCTCGGCGCGCAGCCTTCCGGCCCGCCAGATGACATAGAGAATCATCCCGTAGGCCGCGACCGACGCGGCCGCATGACCCGACGGAAAGCTGCCCGAGGTTTCGGCGAAGACGCCCAGCGGGGAACGCGGTCGCGCGAAGGCAAGCTTCAGCAAGGCCACCGAGATCGTGTTCCCGATCACCGATACGGCCAGCCCCGCGGCAAGCGCGCGCCGACCGGACAGCAGCAGCCACAGCATCGCCGCGCCGAAGACCGGCACCACGACATGCCATCCCCCCAATGCAGTGATCAGCGAGGCGATCCGGATCGGCCCCGGCGACTGGAAGTGGTGGATCAGCTGGGCCAGCCGCATGTCGAGTTGAAGCATCGGGTTGCCAGCCAGGAAATCGACGGCGGAATCCAGCCAGACCGCGCCGATATAAAAGAAGATCACCATCAGAAGACTCAGCGGCAATCCGGTGAAGGAGGTGCCGTCGAAACGGGCCAGAACCCAACGCGCCGCTTGCGGGTGGGCTGCGATGCGTCTCCCGATCGCGGGGCTGTCGGCCAGATTGCCGAGGGCGGCAGAAATGACCGCCCATGCCAGGGGAACCAGCCGCAGCGCCGCATAAAGCATGACCCAAAGCACGATCAGCAACAGGCCGACACCGCCGCCCAGGACGGCGAGGCGCGTCAGCGATCCGCCGATCCTGCCCATGACGTCGCCCAGAAAATAGCCTATGGCGACATGGCTCAGCGCATAGGGAAGGCTGCCCGCCAGGTTCCAGATCAGAAACTGGCGTCGCTTCATTCCCGCCATGCCGGCGGCCAGCGGTACGAGACCTGCGACCGGCCCCAGAAAGCGGCCGATGATCAGCGCCATTCCGCCGCGTCTTTCAAACAGGCGGGTAGCCCGTGCAAAGGCGGCCGAATCGCCGATCCGACGCCGGCCGGGCAGCCGGTTCATGGCCAGCCTGCCGATCCAGTAGCCCAGTTCCGAACCGAGGACAGAGCCGATCGCGACGAACCAGACCAGATCGAAGAAATCCAGAAGACCCCGCTGCACCAGAACGCCGCCGGCATCCACGATCAGGGTTCCGGGAACCACGACCCCGGTCAGGAAGAACGCCTCGAGCATCGATGCAAGACCGATGAGCCAGTAGCCAAGAACGCCAAGCGCCTGGAGCGAGGGAAGAATTTGATCAAGTGAAAGGTTCATCGGCCTATCTTGAAATCAGTCCGCGCGCCGAACCCGCAATCAGCAGCGCGACATCGCCCATTGCAAGCATGGGTGACACATTGGGTGGCAGCGCCAGATAGCGCGGGCGCCATTCGGGCTGAAATTTCTGCTTGAAGGCGCGCAGGCCCTCGAAGTTGTAGAAGGCGCGCGCATGACGATAGATCAGCCCGCCAAAGCGATTCCAGGATCGCGCGACCGAACGTTCGGACAGGCCCGACAACGGCGCTGTGCCAAGGCTGAATTCTTCGGCGCCGCGCGCCTTGTAGTGCTGGATCAGGCAGAGGAACATGTATTCCATCAGGCCCGAAGCCTCTCCGGGCAGGTATCGCATCAGATCGACGCTGACCCGCCGCCCGCCACAGGATTCCATGATATTCGCAAAGGCTGCGATGCGGCCATCCTTGCGCACCACGGCGATGTCGAACAGCGCCAGATAGTCCGGGTCGAACCGGCCGACCGAAAAGCCCTTCTCGTGACCGGCCTTGCCGCCAAGCCAGGCCTCCGAGATCTGGCGCAGTTCGGCCATCAGCGCGGGGTCGTGCGGCGCGGACAGAAGCGCGCATTCATAACCGTCCCGCTGGCGCTTGTTCATCGCGGCGCGCATGGTCTTGAACCGGCCGCCCGAGAGGCTGAAATCGGACAGGCGGATGATCGCTTCCTCGCCCGTCTTGTGCAGCGTCAGCCCCATTTCGACCCACAGCGCGAGGTTGCGTCCGCTGATCTCGTAGAAGACGGGCCGCCCGTTTGACTGGGCGGCGTATTCGAGAAAGGACCAGACGAGCGCCTCGAATTCGTCCGGATCGCCAACCGGATCGCCGAGCACGATCCAGGATCGTCCGCGAACCCCATACATGACGAAGGCATTGCCGGATTCGGAAAACAGGAACCGCTTGTCGCCGGTCTGGCCAAGCCAGCATTGCGGATCCTGGGCCTCGCCGCACAATCGGGCCGCGCGCGACAGGGTTTCGGCATCGGCATCGCGCGGTGGTGTATGGCCGACGGGCCGGGTCAGCAGATAGATCCCGAAGAAGAACATCAGCGCCGTCGCCACCAGCCCGGCCCGCAGCGCCCGCGGCGTGTTCGAGCTTCGCGAGAACTCGGACCAGAGGTCATTGGAATAGGGAACCGCCTTGTGCACGAAAAAGAAGAAAGTTGCCGCCGCAAGGCCGACGCCGACGACCGTCGCGAACCAGCGCGGCTCGAACACGCCCGCTGTCAGCCGGCCGGGGCGATCGAAGGCCTTGCGGAACGGCAACAGCAAAAGCGCGCCGAAGGCCAGGAAGGCCGCATTCTCGTAACCGAAATCGTTGAGCAGCGAGGCAACGGACCCAGCCAGCAGGGCACCGATGGCGAACCACCAGGCCGACGATACCCGGCGGGCCAGGCCATGCGACACGATGATCAGCGCGATCCCGGCCACGGCAGAGGCGATGGTTCCCCCTTCCAGCAGCACGGCTCCGACCAGGTCGCCCTCGGCGATGGCGTTGGCGCGGACCGACGGCAGCATCGTGACCAGAAGCAGGTAGGCCCCGAAACCGAATGCGACCACCGCGACCAGACCGGGCGAAAATCCACGCAGCGTGGCAAGCGCGGGTTGCATTCCCGGAGCCCGCCCCACCAGCCGCGAGCCAAGTCCGCTTGCCAGCCGGGCCTCGTTCAGCCCGACCAGGACGAATGCCAGTGCGAAGGGCACCAGGTAATAGATCAGCCGGAACAGCAGCAGCGCCGCAGCGGCGTCACCGACCGGCACCGAGGCGGGCAGCGTTCCGATCACCACCGTCTCGAAGACGCCGATCCCGCCCGGAACATGGCTGAGCACGCCGAGCATGGTCGCGGCGGCATAGACCGCGACGAAGCTGGCATAGTCGGGCTTGCCCGCCGGCAGCAGGATCCACAGCGCAAAGGATGCCGCCGCGACGTCGATGAGGGTGACGACAAGCTGTCCGGCAAGATCGGCGGGCGGGGGCAGTCGCAACCGGTGGCCGCGGATGGCAAGGCTGCGCTGGGTCGCGGACATCCAGCCGATCATCAGCACGGAAACCGCCGCGATGGTCCCTGCGACCATCTGGATGGTTCCCGGCGCATAGGGCAGATAGGCGCCGATCGCGCCGGGATTGATGGCCAGCGCGACCACCCCGAGCAGCGTCAGGCCGGTCCCCAGGGCCAGCGCGATATAGCCCGAGACGGCCGCGACCTCGAACGCGTTCAGGCCGACGGCCGAATAGATGCGGTATCTTACCGCGCCGCCGGACACGACGCTGACACCGATCGTGTTGCCGAAGGCATAGCCCAGAAAGCCACCAAGCGCGACGATCCCGCGATCAAGGCGCTTGCCGATGAAGCGCAGCCCGAACCAGTCATAGAAGATCAGCGCGACATAACCTGTCGCCGTCGCGCCCAGGGCGGCGCCAAGGCTCGCCACCGGTGTGGACCTGATCTGCGCCGCCACATCGGCCAGGCTGACGGGCTTCAGCAAGGTATAGAGCGCGTAGAGACCCAGTGCGAATAACGCCGCCCCGATCAGGACGGGCGCCGCGCTTCGCAGGGACTGAAGGCTCGGTCGGACCATGCGCGGACACCAGTTTGTTCGAAACGTTCACGGATCGCTGCGGGCTTACCCAAAGCGGGGCGGACTTGCCAAGCGTCAATGCGGCCTGGGCCCGCTTCTTACAAAAAAGTAAGCCCGTTGAAAGGGGTTTCGCCCTGGCGAGCCGCTGCCATTGCCACCGGATAACCGAAAATTGCCCCGCCGCAGCGGAAAGCAGGGGATGCGGGCCGGCAACAGGACCGCGGTTCCCGCGCCCCGCCGGCCGCGATCATGTCTTCGCCCGGGCGCCGTCTTGCGATAGGCAGAAGGCGGGGGAAGACGCGGGCTGCGCCGCCCGAATCCACCGGCTCGGCGCGTTTTCCGATCCGGTTTCGGCCGTCGAACCGGGGAACGACAACAGAGGGGATTCTTCACGATGCGCATCCTGCTTGCAGAAGACGACGCCGAAACAGCCGCCTATGTGGTCCGGGGGCTGTCCGGCGAAGGACATGTCGTCGATCATCTGACCGATGGCAGGGAGGCGCTGTCGCAGGCGATGTCGGCCGGATACGACCTTCTGATCCTGGACCGGATGATGCCGGGACTTGACGGGCTTTCGGTGCTGAAATCGCTGCGCGCGGCCAGGATCGACGCCCCTGCGATCCTGCTGACGGCGATGGGCGCGGTCGATGACAAGGTGGCCGGGCTTCGCAGCGGCGCGGATGACTACATGGTCAAGCCCTTTGCCTTCGTCGAATTGCTTGCCCGGATCGACACGATCTGCCGCCGCCCGGCGACGCGGGACGAGGTCGTGGAACTGGTGATCGGAGAACTTCGGCTGGACCTGCTGACGCGCGAGGCGGCACGGGACGGCCAGCGCGTCGACCTTCAGCCCAGGGAATTCCTGCTGTTGAAACATTTCATGGAACGGCCGGGCCGCGTGCAGACCCGTACCGTCTTGCTGGAATCGGTCTGGGGGCTGCAATTCGATCCCAAGACAAGCGTCGTCGAAACCCATATCAGCCGCCTGCGCAACAAGATCGACAAGCCCTTCGACAAGCATTATCTGGTCACGCTGCACGGCGTCGGCTACGTCTTGCAGCCATGAAACGGCCGCTGTCCTGGTCGATGCGGTTTGCGCTGGCATTGTCGGCGGTCTTCGCCATCGGCACCTTGTCGGCCGGTGGTTTGTCCTATCTTTTCCTGTCGCGGGAAATGAGCCAGCGCCTTCTGGCCGATGTGCGATCCAGCGCAGAAAGCCTGGCGCGGATCGCGTCCACCGGCGACCGGACCGATCTTGACGAGGAAATCCGCGCCCAGGTCCGCTCCAGCAGGAACGGCGCCAGCCTGTTCGCCTTTGTCGATGCCGCCTCGGGGCAGACCACCGGCTCGCTGCGGCTGTCGGCCCCCTTCGAGGGCGCGCGCCGTCTGCTTGTCGGCCGCGACATCCCGGCAGGCGCGCCCAAGCAGGCCGACAGCGCCGAGGCCTATCTTGCCTTCGGGATCCGGACCGAACCCGGCTGGGTCATCGCCGCACGCGACGAGGCCTGGGTCAGCGAGAATGGCGAGATCCTGGTGCAGACGACGGCATCGTCGCTGGCTCTTGCGATGGTGTTGTCCATCGGGCTTGCGCTGATCATCGCGCGCAGGAACGAACGCCGCATCGACCGCATGGACCGGGTTCTCGACGAAGTCGGCGCCGGGCGCATGCATCGGCGGATCGGCGACGGCGGCAACGACGACATCGCCGACCTCGCCGCCCGCGTGGATCAGATGCTCGACCGGCTCGAAACCGGGGTCGAGGCCATCCGGCAGGTGTCGACCGATGTTGCCCATGATCTGCGCGCGCCCCTGGCGCGGCTGAGGATGCGGCTGGAACCACAGGCCCTTTCCGGCACGCTGCCGGCGGATGCCCGGCGCGAGATCGGCTCGGCCCTGATGGACATCGACGCCATCTCGGCGACGTTCGACGCGATCCTGCGTCTTGCACGATTGCAGTCGGGCACCGTGGGGCGGCGTCACGATCCCGTCGATCTGGTGCGGCTGGCTGCCTCGATCGGCGAAATCCTGCAGCCATCGGCCGAAGAGGCCGGCCATACACTCGACATCGACCTTCCGGCCGCGCCCGTCCGCGTCCCGGGCGACGAGGATCTGCTGGCCCAGGCGCTGACCAATCTGGTGGTGAACGCGGTCGAACATTGCCCGCCGCCGGCCTCGGTGAGAATCGAGGTCGGTCTGCGGGCAAACCGGCCCGTGCTGACCGTTTCCGACAATGGCCCCGGCATCCCCGAGGCCGATCGCGGGCCGGTCCTGGAACGGTTCGTGCGCCTCGATGCCAGCCGGTCGGTGCCCGGAACGGGGCTGGGCCTCAGCCTGGTCTCGGCGATCGCCGAGCTTCATCAGGCGACGCTGGTGCTTCAGGACAACGCGCCCGGACTGAGGGTTTCGATCCTTTTCCCGGCCGCCCTTACAAATCCGTAAGGATGCGGCAAGGCCCGTCGCGGGCCGGCGGTTCACAAGGCGTCATCGGCCGCTGCGCCCCTGTCCCGGATGGATCGCTCATGTCCTTATACACCCGTCTCAAATATGCGCTTGGCGCCTTCGTCCTGCTGCTTCTCGGACTGGGGCTGTATCTCGGGGCCATTCAGCTCAGCGGAAATTTTGCCCCGGTCGTGGCTGGTGAGGTCTATCGTTCGAACCAGGTCACGGCCGCGCGCCTGGCCCGATATCGCGACAGCTATGGCATCCGGACCGTGCTGAACCTGCGCGGCGCCAGCCCCGGTTCCGACTGGTACGACGAGGAAGTCAGGGCAGCGGCGGCGCTTGGCATGACGCTGATCGATTTTCCGCTGTCGGCGAGTCGGGAATTGACCGAAACGCAAATCCGCGACCTCACGCGGATCCTGCGCGATGCGCCGAAACCCCTGCTGATCCATTGCCGGTCGGGCGCCGACCGCACCGGTCTTGCCTCGGTGATCTATCAGGCCGTGATCAAGGGCATGGACGAGCACCGCGCCGAAAGCCAGCTTTCCCTGCGCTTCGGCCATTTTTCGGTCCCGGTGCTGTCGCAGGCTTGGCCCATGGATCAGACCTGGGAACGGATCGAGGCGAAGACCGCGCTGGAATGAGGGCTCCACGATCACCAGCCCGGCGTGCCGATCCCGATGGCCAATGGTCAGGGGCTCGTCCGCGGGCTCTAGCGACCCGCGATGGCCTCGGCGGTCAGGCGCTGGCGCAGGATCGCCTTGTCCTCGCGGATCATGGCGGGAATCAGGAACAGGTCGATCACCATCCAGATGCTGACAAGGGCCAAGGGCACCCAACCGATCAGGATCGGCGCGGTAAGCAGGCCGAAACCCCACAGGACCAGCATCAGGAATCCGCTGACATAGCGGCCCAGATAAAAGCGGTGCGCGCCAAATCCCCACAAGACCAGCGCCAGCAGATAGGCGACCAAGGGTGACTTCGCCTCGTTCGCGATGCGCTGTTCGATCAGCAATTGCCCTGTGCTGTCCATCGGTCGGCGTTTCCTTTCCCAAGATCGGGCGGCTAGGTCGCCCGGTCATCGAGATAGGATTTTCCCGGCACTGCGCAAGATCCGCCGCCTAGAACACCCTGTCGAAGACCGCTTTCAGCCGCGTCAGGGTGCCATCGACATCGGCCAGCTTGTCCAGACCGAAAAGACCCAGCCGGAAGGTCGAGAACCCGTCGCCCTCGCCCACCGCCAGCGGCACGCCGGCCGCGATCTGCATCCCTTCTTCCGCGAATTTGCGGCCTGACCGGATCTGGGGATCGTCGGTATAGCTGACCACCACGCCGGGCGCGCCAAAGCCCGGCGCGGCGACCGAACGGACACCCCTCTCGGCCAGCATCGTCCGCACGCCGTCCCCCAGCCGCCACTGCGCCGCGCGCGCGGTTTCGAACCCCATGGCGCGGGTTTCCGCCATCGCGTCGCGCAGCGCCAGCAGCGAATCGGTCGGCATGGTCGCGTGATAGGCGTGGCCGCCATCCTCATAGGCCGCCATGATCGCGCGCCATTTCTTCAGGTCCATCGCGAAACTGTCGCTTTCGGTCTTCTCCAGCCTGCCTGCGGCGCGCTGCGACAGCATCACCAGCCCGGCGGCGGGTGTCGAGGACCAGCCCTTCTGCGGGGCCGAGATCAGCACATCGACGCCGGTCGCGGCCATATCGACCCAGACCGCGCCCGATGCGATGCAGTCCAGCACCATCAGCGCGCCCACCTCGTGCGCGGCCTCGGACAGCGCGCGGATGTAGTCGTCCGGCAGGATCAATCCCGCCGAGGTCTCGACATGCGGGGCAAAGACCGCATCGGGCCGGGTTTCGCGGATCGTCGCGGCGACATCCTCGATGGGCGGGGGTGCATAGGCGGGCTGGGGCGCGTTCCCGGCGGGCCGGGCCATCGCCACGGTGGTATCGCGCGCGAAACCGCCCGCCTCGAATATCTGGCTCCAGCGATAGCTGAACCAGCCGTTGCGGAGGATCAGCGCATGAGCATCGCGGCCGAACTGACGGGCGACCGATTCCATCGCATAGGTGCCGCCGCCGGGCACGATGGCGATTTGGTCCGCGCCATAGACCTGGCGCAGCGTCGCGGACAGGTCGCGCATCACCTGCTGGAACCTTTGCGACATGTGGTTCAGCGAGCGGTCGGTGAAAACGACCGAGAATTCCTCGAGCCCGTCGGGGTCGATCTCGGGGCGCAGATGAGGCATGGCGGTTCTCCCTGTGGTGCGGCGCCACACTAGATCCGGCCGGCGCGCTGCGGAAGACCGTCAAAGGGCTGGCGACCGCCGCGCCCCCTTGCGGTTCCCCCTGCGCCGAGACTAGGCTTCCGCCATAGGCAACATCGCAGGATTTTCATGCGTATCGGCATACTTCAATGCGGCCAGTCGCCCGCGCAGTTGAAGGACGAACTGGGCGATTATCCCGACATGTTCGTCCGTCTGCTGGACGGGCGCGGCTTTACCTTCCGGACCTGGCATGTCGAGGGGATGGAGTTTCCCGCGGACGTTCACGAGGCCGAAGGCTGGCTTCTGACCGGCTCGCGCCACGGGGCCTACGAGGATCACGACTTCATTCCACCGCTGGAGGATTTCATCCGGCAGGCCCATTCGGCGGGCGTGCCGATGGTCGGCATCTGTTTCGGCCACCAGATCATCGCGCAGGCCCTGGGCGGCAAGGTCGTCAAACATCCCGACGGCTGGGCCGTGGGCGCGCAGGATTACGATTTCGGCGGCAAGCCCGTGACACTGAACGCCTGGCATCAGGATCAGGTGGTCAGCCGGCCCGAGGGGGCCGAGGTCGCCGGCCGCAGCGATTTCTGCCGGAACGCGGCGCTGATCTATGGCGACCGCGCCTTCACCGTGCAGGCCCATCCCGAATTCGACGACGCTTTCGTGCAGGGCCTGATGGACACGCGCGCGAGGGGCGTGGTTCCGCAGGATCTGCTGGACCGCGCCGCCGCGCGCATGGGGCAGGCCCGCGATGCATCCGGCATCGCCGACCGGATCGAGGCGTTCTTCAAGCAGCCAAGGGCCCTGGCGCGCGGCGATGAGCGGGGGGTGGCATGAGCGACTGGATCGGCAAGGTGCCGCAGGCCGCGCGCGACTACATGGCGGGTCGGCGGCTGGACGAGGTCGAATGCATCCTGGCCGATATCGCGGGTGTGGCGCGGGGCAAGGCGATGCCCGCCTCGAAATTCGCGCGGCAGGAAAAATTCTATCTGCCCAATTCGATCTTCCTGCAGACCATCACCGGCGAATGGGCCGACAATCCCTCTGGGGCCTTCACCGAACCAGACATGGTTCTGACCCCGGATTTCAGCACGGCAACGGCGGCGCCGTGGACGGCGGACTGGACCATGCAGGTGATCCATGACGCGATGGACCAGCAGGGAAAGCCGGTGCCGATCGCGCCGCGAAACGTGCTGAAGCGGATCGTGGGTCTGTATCAGGACAAGGGCTGGAAACCGGTCGTCGCGCCCGAGATGGAGTTCTTTCTTGTCGCCCGCAACATCGACCCGAACCAGCCGATCATCCCGCCGATGGGCCGCACCGGCAGGCGCGCCGCCGCCAAACAGGCCTATTCCATGTCGGCCGTGGACGAATACGGCAAGGTGATCGACGACATCTATGATTTCGCCGAAGCCCAGGGGTTCGAGATCGACGGCATCCTGCAGGAAGGCGGCGCGGGCCAGGTCGAGATCAACCTCAACCACGGCGATCCCGTCGCGCTGGCCGACGAGATCTTCTATTTCAAGCGGCTGATCCGCGAGGCGGCGCTGCGCCACGACTGCTTTGCCACCTTCATGGCCAAGCCCATCGAAGGCGAGCCGGGCAGCGCGATGCACATGCATCATTCGATCATCGATGTCGCCACCGGTCGCAACATCTTCTCGGACGAGAAGGGCCGCGAAACCGAATCCTTCCTGCATTTCATCGGCGGAATGCAGCGGCATCTGCCGGCGGCGATCGCGCTGCTGGCGCCCTATGTCAACAGCTATCGCCGCTATGTCCCGGATTTCGCCGCACCGATCAATCTGGAATGGGGCCGCGACAACCGAACGACCGGATTGCGGGTGCCGATCTCGGGCCCCGAGGCCCGGCGGATCGAGAACCGGCTGGCGGGGATGGACTGCAACCCCTATCTGGGCATCGCGGCATCCCTTGCCTGCGGCTATCTGGGGCTGATCGAGGCCGAAAACCCGCGCGCCGAATATCTGGGCGACGCCTACATGTCGCATGACGAACTGCCCTATAACCTGGGCGACGCGCTGGATCTGATGGCTGACAGCGCACCCATGCGCGAGGTGCTGGGCGAGGAATTCTGTGACGTCTACGAATCCGTGAAACGCAATGAATACAAGGAATTCCTGCAGGTCATCAGCCCCTGGGAACGCGAACATCTGTTGCTGAACGTATGAGCCTGCTGTTTCTGAACGACCGCCGCGGCGAATATCCGCCCAGCCTCTATGCCGATACGCGGCGCGTGCTGAACCCTTTCGGGCGCATCAGCGGCGGGTTGCGGGCCGATGTGGCGGTGGTCGGCGGTGGTTATTGCGGTCTGTCGGCGGCGCTGCACCTGGCCCGGCAGGGCCATGACGTCGTTCTGCTGGAGGCGCATCGGGTGGGCTTTGGCGCCTCGGGGCGCAATGGCGGACAGATCGGATCGGGACAGCGGCAAGAGGTCGACTGGCTGGAGGATCGCCTGGGGCGCGAGGCCGCGCGTCGCCTGTGGGATCTGTCGCAAGAGGCGAAGTCGCTGGTTCGCGCCCTGGCCGCCGAGGCGGATCTGCCGATCCGCGACGGCATTGCCCATGCCTGCCGCAGCAACGAAGAGGTCGATCACGCCGCGCGCATGGCCGAACGCCTGGCCCGCGATTACGGCTATGACCAGGTGCAGCCGCTGAACCGTGCCGCGCTTGCCGCGCTGATCGGCAGCAGCGCCTATCGGGGCGGCGATCTGGACCGCGGTGCGGGCCATCTTCATCCGCTGAACCTGTCGCTTGGCATGGCGCGGCTGGCCGCCGAGGCCGGCGCGCGCATCTTCGAGGACAGCCATGTCCACCGCATCACCCATGCCCGCAGCGCGACCGACAAGAGTGTCGTTCACTGCGACACCGGCAAGATCCGTTGCGATCACGTCATCCTGGCCGGGAACGGCTATATCGGCAATCTTGCGCCGAAGGTCGCGGCGCGGGTCATGCCGATCAACAATTACATCGTCGCGACCGAACCCCTTGGCGACGATTTCCCCGAGATCCTGCCCGAACGCAGCGCCGTCGCCGATACCAAGTTCGTGGTGAATTACTGGCGGATGGATGAGGATCGCCGGCTGATCTTTGGCGGTGGCGAGACCGTGCGCTACAAGTTTCCCCAGGACATCGCCTCGGTGGTCCAACCGCACCTGTTGTCGGTCTATCCGCAGCTTGAAGGCGTGCGGCTGACCCATGCCTGGGGCGGGACTCTGGCGATCACGATGAACCGGATGCCCTGTTTCGCCCGGCCGGCGCCGAATTGCCTGTCGGCCAGCGGCTTTTCGGGGCACGGGGTCGCGATGGCGACGCTGGCGGGCCGGCTGATGGCACAGGCCGTGACCGGCCAGGCCGGGGGCTTCGATGCGATGGCCGCCGTTCCCACGCGCGCCTTTCCCGGCGGCCGCGTCCTGCGCAGCCCGCTGCTGGTTGCCGGAATGGCGTGGTACGGGCTGCGCGACCGGCTGGGATTCTAGCCCGATTTCAGGCCCAGACCTTCCAGCACGCGCTGGCGCAGCAGGCCGGAATCGCGATCGGGGATACCCAGCAATCCCGCCACCAGCCGGATCAGCGTCTCTTCGTCGGCGGCGCGGCGGGAATCGGCATAGGCGACCTCCCACATGGCCGACAGGACGCCGGCGCGGTCCTCCAGCGGGATCCGGTCCTTGATCAGCCGGGTAAAGCGCACCGTGTCGGGGGCCTCGGCCTCGATCATTTCCGCAACGGCGCGGCGTTCGGCGGCCTCGGCCATGTTCAGACCACGGCGGCGCGCCAGGATCTGGTCGATCCTCTGCCTTTCGCTGGTCTCGTAGCGATCATCCGCCCGGGCGACCCGGACCAGAAGCGCCGCGATCGCGACCTCCGCATCCTGAGCCTGCAAGGGTGCGTCGTCGGTATCGTCGGCAAAGAGGCGGGACAGGAGATTGCGGAACATGCACGTGATCTTATGGGATTTGTCGGCGGCTGCAAGCACTCAGTCCCAGCCCTCGACGATCACCAGATCGACCTGGGAGACCGGATCGCGCAGCGCCTTGGCCCTCCGGTATTCCGGGCTGTGATAGCAGGCCCGAGCCGCCTCGATCGAGGGAAATTCCAGCACCACGCTGCGCGGCCGGGCGGCACCCTCGACCACGTCCTGCGGCCCGCCCCGGACCAGAAACCGCGCCCCGTATTTCGCGAAGGCGGCGGCATTGGCCTGCCTGTAGGCCTCGTAAGCCTGCGCATCATCGACCGAGACATGCGCGATCCAATAACCCTTCATTCGACCTCCGGTATGGTGATGCGGCCTTCCGCGACCTTCGCCGCCCGGCCAGAAATCCGAATTTCGGTCAGGGCGCCGTCCCGCACGATGGCGGTCAGGCCGATCCGCGAGGGTCGCCCCATCTCGATTCCCTGTCGAAGCGCGATCCGGTTCTCGCCCCTGCTCAGCACGCCCGATGCCAGCAGCGGCCCGGCAAGGATGGCCGAGGCCGAACCGGTGGCCGGGTCTTCGGGTATGCCGGCCGTGGGCGCGAACATCCGGGCGCGATAGCCGCCCCGATCCGGGGTATAGAGATAGGCGCCCACGATCCCCGGCACCACCGCCTGCGACCAGCAGGGTTCGACCGGGCGGGCGGCGGCCAGAGAGGCCGGATCGCGAATGGGAACGAACAGGAATGCCGGACCGCCCTGCCAGATGCCCGGCTGATGGCCGTCTGGCCCGATCGCATCCGCCGGCAGATCAAGCGCCCGCGCGATCAGGCCGGGTTCGGCCCGCCCCGGCAGCATGACCGGCAATCGCGGCGCAATGAAATCCGCCTGGCCGTCGCGAACCTGGACCGGAACCGGCCCGGCCTTTTCCTCCAGCACGATCCGCATGTCGCGCCCCTTCGACAGATGCAGGGCGCAGCCGATGGTCGGATGGCCCGCGAAGGGTATTTCGGCGGTCGGCGTGAAGATGCGGACCCGCGCGGTATGGGCCCGATCGCGCGGTGCCATGACGAAGATCGTCTCGGACAGGTTGAACTGGCGCGCCATCGCCTGCATCTGCGCCGTGGTCAGGATGTCCGCGTCCGAAACCACGGCCAGCGGATTGCCGCTGAACGCGCGTTCGGTAAAGACGTCCCAGATCTGGAAGCCCAGCATTCGCCATGTCTCCGTGGTCGGACCGCGCGGCGGTCTCAGTATTTCTGCGGCACGTAGAGATCGCGCGGCAGCACCTCGCGCTCGTAATCGGGGTTGAAGACGCGTTGCGGCAGATGAACCTCTTCATGGGGCACATCGGTATAGGGCATCAGCCCCAGCAGGTGACTGATGCAGTTCAGGCGGGCCCGTTTCTTGTCGTTGCCGGGGACGATGTACCACGGCGCCTCGGCGATGTTGGTGCGTTCGAACATCTCTTCCTTGGCCTTGGTATAGGCTTCCCAGCGGACCCGGCTTTGCAGATCCATCGGCGACAGCTTCCATTGCTTCAGCGGATCATGGATGCGCATCAGGAATCGCATCTGCTGTTCCTCGTCGGTGACCGAGAACCAGTATTTCACCAGTCGAATCCCGGACCGGACCAGCATCCGTTCGAATTCGGGAACGTCCTGGAAGAACTGCTCGATCTCGTCGTCCGAGGCAAAGCCCATGACCCGTTCGACGCCCGCGCGGTTATACCAGGATCGGTCGAACAGCACGATCTCGCCGCCCGCCGGCAGATGCGGAACGTAACGCTGGAAATACCATTGCGTCTTTTCGCGGTCGGACGGGGCGGGCAGGGCCACCACGCGGGCCACGCGCGGGTTCAGCCGCTGGGTGATGCGCTTGATCGCGCCGCCCTTGCCGGCGGAATCGCGGCCCTCGAACAGGACCACGACCTTTTCCTTGTGATAGCTGACCCAGTCCTGAAGCCGGATCAGTTCGGCCTGAAGGCGCAGAAGCTCGTGGAAATAGCGGCTGCGCGGCATCTGTTCGGGATGGTTCTCGCGATAGATGCGGCGCACCTCCTCGGACAGGATCGCGTCTTCCAGCTCGATCTCGATGTCCTCGTCCAGCGTGTCCTGCAATTCGGCTTCCAGCCAGTCCTTGGGCTCGTCCATCATTCGTGTTCTCTGCGCTTTCTCACAACGACATCCAGGGCGGGAATGGAAAGGTTCTGCATCCGTCGGCATCCCGACCGGGCCGCGCCGCGGCCGGGATCAGGGGGCGCGGCGGCGATGGCGGGCCCGCCGGGGCCTGCCAGCAGCGCAAGCAAGATGGCGGTGGGGCACATCCCAAGCTTCCGTGTTGCGAACAGCAGGATGTTCCCACGCGGTCGGGCCCGGTGCAAGCGGGCTCAGCCGATCTCGGCGATATCGACGCCGTGGCTGCCGATCTGGCTGCCCGAAAGGCGCAGCGAGCCGGTGATCGGCGCGGTATCGGAATAGTCGCGGCCGTAGCCGATCACCACATGATCGGCCGAGACGAAACAGGCATTGGTCGGATCATATTCGGTCCAGCCCGCCTCGATCCCGGTCCAGGCCCGGACCCAGGCATGCATCGCGTCCGCGCCTTCCAGCCGGGGCCGTCCGGGCGGCGGCTGCGTGCGCAGAAAGCCCGAGACATAGCCCGCCGGAATGCCCAGGGCGCGCAGGCCCGCGATCATGATCTGCGAGAAATCCTGACAGACGCCGTGGCGGTGTCGGAACGCCTCGGCGATGGGGGTATCGACCTGCGTGGCACTGGCGTCGAACCGCATCACCTCGTGCAGCGCAAGGCCCAGCCTCTCGGTCGCCGCACGCGCCGTGGGGGCGCCCGCGGTCGCGCGCGCGGCGAAGGCGGCGATGTCTGGCTCGGGGGCGATGCGCGGCGAGGGGCGCAGGAAATGATGTGGCGAATGGCGGCCGAGATCGGCAATCTCGGCCAACTCGGGGGCCAGGCGGGGCAGGGGCGCTGAAAGGTCCAGCACCGAATCGATCCCGTGCCGCGTCACCTGGCCGGTCATCTCGAAGCTCAGACTGGTCATGCCGGCGGGCAGGACCAACTGGATCACCTCGGTGCCGAAAAAATCGGCGAAGGTGCCGCGCTCGACCGGGGCGGGGGTGATCTCGACCTCGCAGCGCTCGACGCTCTGGATGGCGGGGATCGTTGTCGGGCAGATCCGCAGCAATTGCCGCCCGGCGCCGGTTGGCCGGGCAAAATCATAGCGAAGCGTCAGGCGAAGGCGATATCGCATCAGTGGAAGTAGTCCGTGGTCAAGAGATCCGACAGCGCGGCGATCCGCGACCGCATCGACCACAATGCCGCGGTCGTCAGTGCCTCGGGTTCGGCGGTGGCGATCTCGGCGTGAAGGCGCAAAACCGCCCGGGCCAGCGGCGACAGGGCGCCGTGATCATTGGCGGCGGGCAGCGCGTCGATCTGGTCGCGCAAGCCGTCGATCTGATGGCGCAGCGCGCGCGGGTTCAGCCCATCCAGCGCCAGCAGATCCAGCACCGTTTCGCGCGTGGTCGCGGTGGCGAAGCGGCGGCGATGGGTCAGGACGCTGTCGGCCATGTCGATGGCCAGATCCAGCGCCCCCTCGGGCGCATCCGGATCGGCCAGAACCGCCAGCGCCGCCGAGATGCCCATGGCGCGTTCATGCAGCCGGCCGATGGACAGGAAATGCCAGCCGGTAAAGCGATACATGTTCTCGTGGACCAGTCCCGAAATGCCCGCCAGCTTGCGCAACAGCGCGCTGAGCGCGCGGGCGGCGTCGTCGCCCGGCGTTACCCGCAATGCCATGCGCCGGGCGCTGCGGTCCAGATCGTGCAGCGCCAGCCATGCATCGGGCGAGAAACGGTCGCGCACCGCGCCGGCGCTGGCAATGGCGGCGGCCAGATTGTCCAGCAATGCCTGCGGAATGCCCTTGTCGGCTGCAAGGCCCATCAGGCGGAACAGCGGCGTCGCGGCCGCCCTCAGCGCGTCGCTGGTCGCGTCGCCTTCGGCAAGGCGGCCGTGATACGCCCGCATCAGCCGCACGATGGTTTCGGCCCGTTCGACATAGCGGCCAAGCCAGAACAGGTTGTCGGCGGCGCGCGCGGGCAGGGCGCCGGGCGTCCGCCGCGGCCGGTCGGCACGGGCCGGGCGGCTCAGCGTCACCGCGGCCACGGGTTCGGGACTGATGACCCAGACATCGGCGGCGCTGCCGCCCTGCTGCATGGCGATGGCCGAGGCGTCCTCGGATGCGCCGATGCGCGCGAAGCCGCCGGGCATGGCCGTCCAGCCCTGTTCGGTCCGCGCCAGATAGACCCGCATCGACATCGGACGCGGCACCAGCCGCCCCTCGACCAGCGCCGGCGTGGTGGACAGCGTCACCGCCTCTTGTGCGACCAGATCCGACCCCCGCGCCGCCAGCCGCGCCGCCAGCGCCCGGGGCGCCAGGTCCGAGGCGCGGACCTGGTCGGCATTGCGGTCGAAGGGCATCGCCGTGGCCAGCGCGTCCGACAGAAACATCCGGTCCGGCGCATCCAGGACGGCGGCGCGGGCGCTGGCATCGCCGCACCACCAGGTCGCGATATTGGGCATGGCCAGCGGGGTGCCGGTCAGATCGCGGGCCAGTTTCGGCAGGAACGCCATCAGCGCGCGCGTTTCCAGCACGCCCGAACCGATCTGGTTGACCATCGTGACCTGCCCGGCGCGCAGGGTCGCGACCATGCCGGGCGTGCCGATCCGCGAGGCCGGATCCAGTTCCAGCGGATCGGCATAGCTGGAATCGAGCCTGCGCCACAAGACCTCGACCGGCCGCATTCCGGAGACGGTTCGCACCGTCAGCCGGTCGCCCGCAACCGCCAGATCGCCGCCCTCGACCAGCGTGATGCCCAGATAGCGCGCGATATAGGCATGTTCGAAATAGGTCTCGTTCATCGGGCCGGGGGACAGGATCGCCACCCGGCCGCCGCCGCGCCCGGCCTGGGCCAGCAGCGCATCGCGGAAATCGCGAAAGAAGCCGGCCAGCCGGTGCACGTTTTCCTGACCATAGACTTCGCCTAAGGCGCGCGCGGTGGCGACGCGGTTTTCCAGCGCGTAGCCCGCCCCCGAAGGCGCCTGTGCCCGGTCGGCCAGCACCCACCAATTGCCGCGCGGTCCCCGGCCAAGTTCGAAGGCGAGGAAATGCAGGTAATGCCCCGAACGCGGCCGCACCCCCACCATGGGGCGCAGCCATTCGCGATTGCCAGCCACCAATTGCGCCGGAAGCCGCCCCGAGGCGACCAGATCATTCGGTCCGTAAAGATCGGCCATGACCGATTCCAGCAGATCGGCGCGCTGGATCAGGGCGGCCGAAATCTGCGCCCAGTCGGCCTCGGACAGCAGGACGGGAATATGGCTCAGCGGCCATGTCCGCTCGGTCGATTGCCCGGCGCCGTATTGGCGAAAGAACACCCCGCTATCCAGCAGGTACCGGTCGGCGCGGGCCAGATCGCGGGTCAGTGCCTCGGCGTCCAGGGCGCCGATATGGCCGGCCAGACGCCGCCACAGCGGGCGGATCGCGCCTTCGGCATCGACCATCTCGTCGGGTAGTCCCGGCAGCGCGCGATAGAGGCCCCGCCCCGCCCCGTTCAGGCCGTCGATCCGCACATCGCCCGGCATGATGCCTCAGATCCCGACCGCGCGCCGCAGATCCAGCGTCATCGGAAATTCGCGATGCGGCCGTTCGGGCGCGACGACATGGAAATGGCCCGGACGATGGCCGAACGGCTGGAACCGGGCCAGTCGGCGCGCCTCGGCCTCGTTGTTGTTGACGGGGAAAGTCTCGTAGTTGCGCCCGCCGGGATGGGCGACGTGATAGACGCAGCCGCCAAGCGCGAGGGCCGACCAGGTGTCGAAGATGTCGAAGGTCAGCGGCGCATCGACCGGGATGACGGGATGCATCGCGGAGGCGGGCTGCCATGCCTTGAAACGCACACCGGCCACGGCCTCGCTCGCGCCGATATCTGTCAGCGGCAGCGCGCGGCCATTGCACAGCACCTGATAGCGGGTCGGATCGGCGGCGGACAGCTTGACCTGCAAACGCTCGGTCGAGCTGTCGGTATAGCGCACGGTGCCGCCAAGCGCGCCGGTCTCGCCCAGGACGTGCCACGGCTCCAGCGCCTGGCGCAGTTCCAGATGCACGCCCTCGACCTGAGTCTCGCCGCAGAAGGGAAAGCGGAATTCGGCCTGCGCCCTGAACCATTCCCGTTGCATCGGAAAGCCGTGGTTCGTCATGTCCTGCAAAACGTCGCAGAAATCGGTCCAGACGAAATGCGGCAGCATGAAGCGGTCATGCAGGGCCGTGCCCCAGCGGGTCAGATCACCGGTCAGCGGTTCGTTCCAGAACCGCGCGATCAGGGCGCGCAGCAGCAATTGCTGGGCCAGGCTCATCCGCGCATCGGGCGGCATCTCGAAGCCGCGAAACTCGACCAGTCCCAGCCGCCCGGTCGGGCCATCGGGGGAATACAGCTTGTCGATGCAGATCTCGGCCCGGTGGGTGTTGCCGGTCACATCCGTCAGGATGTTGCGCAACAGCCGGTCGGCCAGCCATGGCAGCGGGGCGGGGCCGCGACCGGGCGCGGGGATCTGGGACAGCGCGATTTCCAGTTCGTAGAGCGCGTCGTGGCGGGCCTCGTCGATGCGCGGGGCCTGAGAGGTCGGACCGATGAACAGGCCCGAGAACAGATAGGACAGCGAGGGATGGCGGTTCCAGTACAGGATCAGGCTGGCCAGCAGATCCGGGCGGCGCAAGAACGGACTGTCATTCGTGGTCGCGCCGCCCACGACGACATGGTTGCCGCCGCCGGTGCCGGCATGCTTGCCGTCGATCATGAATTTCTCGGCCCCCAGCCGCGACTGGCGGGCATCGTCATAGACGCCCTGCGTGATCCGGACGCAATCCTGCCAGCTTTCGGCGGGATGGATGTTCACCTCGATCACGCCGGGATCGGGGGCGACACGGATCACGTTCAGCCGCGGATCGTGCGGCGGCGCATAGCCTTCGACATGGACCTTCAGATCCAGCCGCAGGGCGGCGGCCTCGACCGCGCGCAGCAGATCCAGGTATTCCTCCAGCGTGGCGACGGGGGGCATGAACACGCAGAGCCGGCCGTTCTTGGGCTCGACCGACAGCGCGGTGCGAACCAGCCCGGACAGGTCGTGTTCGCCATCGCCCCGGGGCTGGCCCTGTTCGACGACCCCCTGAACCGGGCCGCCGGCCACGAAACTGGCCATCGGCTGGGACTTGCGCGCCGGCGGGATCGGCGACGGATCGGCCAGGGGCGGGCGGTCCACGGCGGGATCGGTCGGGTTGATATAGGGATAGACCGAGGGTGGCAGCCAGGGCAGCGAATTCAGCGGCAGGCGATAGCCGACCGGGCTGTCGCCGGGCACCAGGAAGACATGTCCGCGCCGCAGCCGCCACTTTTCCGAATACCAGCGCAGGTGGGATTTCGATTGCCAGCTTTGCACCGGCAGCACGAAGCCGACGGGTTCGGTCAGGCCGCGATCGAAGACGGCGGCGATGCGGTGCCGTTCCTCGGTATCGTCGAGCTTCGAGTTTTCGGGCGTCACGTTGGGCGGCAGCTTCGCTTCGCGCACCAGCCATTCGGCCGGGTCTTCATAGGCGGGCATGACATTGGCGTCGCTGACATCCAGTTCCCGCGCGACCTCGCGCAGCAATTCCTGCGCCTGCAACGGCGTGACCGCGCCCTCGTCGACCTCTTGCGCGATCAGGTCGGGGTTCTGCCAGACCGGCTGGCCGTCCCGCCGCCAGTAGATAGAGAAGGTCCATCGCGGCAGGGTTTCGCCCGGATACCATTTGCCTTGCCCGTAATGCAGAAATCCGTTCGGTGCGAAACGCTTGCGCAGCCTGCGAACCAGCTTGTCGGCCAGGACGCGCTTGGCCGGGCCGACGGCGGCGGTGTTCCATTCCTCGCTTTCGAAGTCGTCGATCGACACGAAGGTCGGCTCGCCGCCCATGGTCAGGCGCACATCGCCCTTGCGCAGGGCGGCATCGACGGTCTCGCCCAGCCGGTCCAGGCTGGCCCATGCCTCGTCGCTGAACGGTTTGGTAATGCGCGGATGCTCGGCCACCCGGCGCACCTGCATGTCGAAGTTGAAATCGACCTCGGCAAAGCTGGCCGCGCCGCTGATCGGGGCGCAGGACCGGTAATGCGGCGCGGCGGCCAGCGGGATATGGCTTTCACCGGTCAGCAGGCCGGATGTCGGATCCAGCCCGATCCAGCCCGCGCCGGGCAGATAGACCTCGGCCCAGGCATGAAGGTCGGTGAAATCGACCTCGGTGCCCGAGGGACCGTCCAGCGCCTTCAGGTCGGGCTTCAACTGGATCAGATAGCCCGACACGAAGCGCGCCGCGAAACCCAGGTGGCGCAGGGCATTGACCAGCAGCCAGCTGGAATCGCGGCAGGATCCGCTTTTCAGCGACAGCGTTTCCTCGGGCGTCTGGACGCCCGGCTCCATCCGGATCGTATAGCCGGTTTCGCCCGCGATCCGGGCATTCAGGTTGACCACGAAATCGACTGTTCGGGTCTTCTGGCGCGGGATGCTGTCCAGCAGCTTGCGCAGCAGCGGTCCCGCCGGTTCGGCCTGCCGGTAGGGCACCAGCTCCTCGGCCAGGTCGGGGGCGTAATCGAAAGGCCATTGGTCGGCGCTGTCCTCGACGAAGAAGTCGAACGGGTTGTGGATGCTCATGTCCGCGACCAGATCGACCTCGATCTTCAATTCGCGCACCGGTTCGGGAAAGACGAAGCGGGCCAGCCAGTTTCCAAAGGGATCCTGCTGGTGATTGACGAAATGATCCGCGGGCGAGACTTTCAGCGAATGCGACAGCACCCGGGTGCGCGAATGCGGCGCCGGCCGCAGGCGGATGATCTGTGGACCCAGGCTGACCGGGCGGTCGTATCTGTAGTGGGTCAGGTGGTAGATGCTGGCCTTGATCGACATGATCCGTCCCTGTTCGGCTTTTGCTCAGCTTACACAATGCGCAGCCGAGGGCGAGACACAAAGCCGGCTTGTCCTTGCCGGCGTGCCGGCAGGGGCGCTGCCCCTCTTGGCCTGCGGCCAATTCACCCCGAGGTATTTGGCAAGAGCGCGAGGCGGCCGAGGGCATCCTGCAGCCGGTCCCATTCGGCGGCGCTGCCGGGAATGCCAAGGCGAAGCCAGTGGCGCGAATAGGGGAAGCGGCGGGTCCAGATACGGGCATGGGCCAGGCCGTCGCGCGCCTGTCCAGCATCCGGCGTGTCATAAAGGCGGAACAGGTGAGTGCCGCCCAAGGGCTGCCATCCGGCGCGCTGCGCCACATGGTCCAGATGCAGGCTGGCCTCGGAATGATAAAGGATCGCATCCTCGGCCCAGTCGCGATCGGCCATGGCCCTGGCGCCGATCTCGAGCGCGGGGCCGTTGACGGGCCAGGGCCCCGATTCTTCGGCGATCCGCGAAAGGATGGCGGGGGCGGCGATGACGAAGCCGAGGCGCAGGCCCGCGAGGCCCCAGAACTTGCCGAAGCTGCGCAGAATCAGGGTATTGTCGGGACATGTGGCGGCCAGCGACAAGTCCGGGCGTGGATCGGCGAAACTTTCGTCCACCAGCAGATGGCCGACCCGGCCCGCGAGGCGGCCGAGGGTTTGCGGCCGCCATTCGCGGCCGTCGGGGTTGTTCGGGTTCACGAGAACCGCCAGATCCGCCCCCGCCATGTCCTGCGGGTCTTTCACCTCGTCGACCGTCCAGCCCGCCGCGCGCAGGCTGGCCGCGTGTTCGTTATAGCTGGGCGCCAGGACCGAGGCGCGTCCGCGCGGCAGCAGCCGTGGCAACAGCTGGATCGCCGCCGAGGCGCCGGCGACCGGCAGCACGCGGGAAGGATCGCAACCCAGCCGGCCGGCGGCGACACCGATCAGACGATCGCGGGCCGCGGCGGTCGGCAGGGCCCGCCAGACGTGATCGGGAAGGGTGCCAACCGGCCATGGCCTGCGGTTGATCCCGGTCGAAAGGTCCAGCCAGTCCCCCGTGCCAAAGCGCCGCGCCGCGCGGTCGATATCGCCCCCGTGATCGCGGTCCATGCCGTTCTCCCCGTTCCGTCCACGCCATTCGTTAACGAATTTTCACTTTACTCGCGAGAGATTCGCGCCCACGATATATGGTAGGAACATTCGGGCACCTATGCCCGGTATTGTCCACAGACCGAGGGTTAGCGGCGACAGAATCGCTCCCGCAGAGAGGCAGGATCCAGGCTATGGCTCAGACCGATCATTTCATTCCCAGCGACGAGATCCATCCCATCGATATCGTAGAGGCTGTCGCCGCCCATCACGAATGGGATTTCGACCGTCTCGCCGACGACCAGATCGCGATGGTGGTCGAGGGGCAGTGGCGCAGCTATTCGCTGACGCTGGCATGGTCGCCGCGCGAAGAGGTGCTGCGCCTGATCTGCACCTTCGACATGGACCCGCCAGCCGACAAGCTGCCGCTGGTCTACGAGACGCTGAACCTGGCCAATGATCAGGTCTGGGACGGGGGCTTCACCTTCTGGGCGCAGCAACGGCTGATGGTCTGGCGCTATGGGCTGGTTCTGGCCGGCGATCAGGTCGCCTCGGCCGAGCAGGTCGACCGGATGATCGGCAATGCCCTGATCGGGTGCGAACGGTTCTATCCCTCGTTCCAGCTGGTCGGCTGGGGCAACGCGGAACCCGCAGCCGCGCTGGACATCGCCCTGGGCGAAGCCTTCGGACGGGCCTGAGGGTCCGTTGCGCCCTGCCGATGCGAGAAACCGCGCATGATGATCGGTTTCGACGATTTCATGAAGGTCGATATCAGGGTCGGCACGATCGTCCGGGCCGAACCTTTCCCCGAGGCGCGAAAGCCAGCCATCAAACTGTGGCTGGATCTTGGGGAACTGGGCCAGCGCAAATCCTCGGCCCAGATCACGAAACATTATACACCCGAAGCCCTGGTCGGAAGGCAGGCCCTGTGCGTGGTGAATTTTCCGCCGCGCCAGATCGGTCCGGTCATGTCCGAGGTGCTGGTTCTGGGCGTGCCCGACGATGCCGGCGAGGTGGTGCTGATCGCGCCGGATCTGTCCGTGCCTGACGGGGGAAGGTTGTTCTGATGAAGCTTCTGGTCACGCGCCCGATGACGGATCGGGCGACCGCATCCATCGCCGCGCAGTTCGATGCGACCTTCCGCGACAACACGCCGCTGGACGAGGCGGGCGCGGCGCGGGCCTTGCGCGACTATGACGCGATCCTGCCGACGCTGGGCGACGCCTTCACGGCGGGTGCCTTTGCCGGCGGCGATCTGCGCTGCCGGATGCTGGCGAATTTCGGCGCCGGCTACAACCATATCGACATTGCCGCGGCGCGGGCGGCGGGGGTTGCGGTTTCGAACACGCCGGACGTGGTGACAAACGCCACCGCCGATATCGCGCTGACGCTGATCCTGATGGCGATGCGTCGGGCCAGCGAGGGCGAGGCGCTGCTGCGCGCGGGCAAATGGACCGGCTGGAACCCGACGCAGCTTCTGGGCGGCCATGTCAGCGGCGCGACGGTCGGCATCATCGGCATGGGCCGGATCGGCAAGGCGATCGCCCGGCGCTGCCATCTGGGATTCGGGATGCGGGTCGTCTTTCACAACCGCTCGACCGTTTCCTCGCTGGATATTCCCGCCCAGCAGATGCCCGGCCTGTGCGAGACCCTGGCGGCCGCTGATGTGGCAGTGGTCGCGGTTCCCGGCGGCGGCGGCACCCGGCACATGATCGGCGGGCCGGAACTGCGCGCCCTGGGGTCGGCGGGCTATCTGGTCAATATCGCGCGGGGCGACGTGGTCGAGGAAGCGGCGCTGATCGAGGCACTGAACAGCGCAACGATCGCCGGGGCGGGGCTGGATGTCTACGAGGCCGAACCCCACATTCCGCAGGCCCTGATTCAGGCGCCCAATGTCACCCTGCTGCCGCATCTGGGCACGGCCACGGAAACGGTGCGGACGGATATGGGGATGCGGGCATTGCAGAATCTGCTGGACCATCGCAACGGAGGACGGGCGCGCGATCTGGTGAACTGACTTATGTTGGTTCTTGGAACCGCGGCCTCTGTCCGGCCGTTGTTCCCGCGATCATCAAGACCAAAGGAGGTCGCTATGAATTGGGATGTTGTCCAAGGCAAGTGGAAACAGGTCAAGGGTTCGGTCCAGGAAAAGTGGGGCGAACTGACCAATGACGAGCTGGATCAGATCGACGGCAACAAGGATCGTCTGGCTGGAAAGCTTCAGGAGAAATACGGCTGGAGCAAGGACGAGGCCGATCGCGAGATCGACAATTATTTTCGCGACAGCGTCTAGGGCCGATCCTTGACGCGCGACAGCGAGGGGCGCCGGGAAGGCGCCCTTTTTCATGGCGCCCGGCTGTTCGATGATGCGGCCGGCGGCGGTCGGGCTTGCTCCGGGGCTCTTTCCATCCGGCCGCAAATCCCGGAATATGCAGCCATGACCAAGACAGACCATCCTCTGGCTTCGAAGGCGCTTGCGCTTGTCTGGATCGGGATCGGGGCCGCCGATCCGTCGCTGGCCGTCAATGCGGCCATGCCGTCGGTGATCGCTGATCCGCCGCGTTCAGGCGGTTCCTGGCGGATTATTGCAGTGGGAAAGGCCGCGCGCGCCATGGCGATGACGGCGATGAAGCAATTGCCCGACGCGCAGACGCTGATCGTGACCAATGCCGGCAACGATGCGCCGCTGATGCGGGCCGAGGTGCTGCGCGCCGGGCATCCGGTGCCGGACGAGGACGGCGCGCAGGCCGCCCGCCGGGTTGCGGAGAGACTGGCTGAAAGCCGCCCGGCAGATCGGATCCTGGCGCTGATCTCGGGCGGCGGTTCGGCGATGTTGCCCGCCCCGGTCGAGGGGGTGACCCTGACCGAGAAGCAAGAGGTCAACAGGCTGCTGCTGGCATCGGGCGCCGACATCCGCGAAACCAACCTGATCCGGCAGGCCTTGTCGCGACTGAAGGGCGGCGGCTGGCTGCGTCAGGGGCCGGCGCCGATCACGGCGCTGATCCTTTCGGATGTTCCGGGTGACGATCTGCGGGTGGTGGCCTCGGGGCCGACGGTCGCGCCGATCGGAACCATCGCCGAAGCGGCACGGACGGCGCGCGCGCTGGAGATATGGGATCGGCTGCCCGATGCTGTCCGCGCCGCCCTGTCGCGGTCCGATGATCGCGGCGATCTGCCCGAGGCGCGCAATATTCTTGTCGGCTCGAACAGGCACAGCGTTCAGGCCATGGTCGCAGCCGGAGGATGTGACGGGGCCGTGCCGCTGGAGGGCGATGTCGAGGATTGCGCCCGTGTCTTGGTCGCTGCGGCGCGGCAGGCACGTCCCGGTGTTCCGCTGGTCTTCGGTGGCGAGACGACCGTGCGCCTGACCGGCAAGGGCATGGGCGGACGCAATCAGGAATTGGCCTTGCGGTTCGCGCGGGCTGCGGCGGAAGGGGGATTGAAGGGTGACTGGTGCTTTGCCTCGGTCGGCAGCGACGGCCGCGACGGGCCGGGCGAGGCAGCAGGCGGCATCGTCGATCCCGGTACGCTGACGCGGATCGAGGCGGCGGGCATCGATCTGGACCGGGTGCTTGCCGACAACGATTCCACCCCCGCGCTTGCCGCCGCAGGCGGTTTGGTCCAAACCGGACCGACAGGCACCAATGTCGCCGATCTGGCCGTTTTCCTGCGCGGCGCCGAAATCTAGACCCGGACCGCAAGGGAACGATTGCCGATGATCTACGCCTACGAGATTCGCAATGGCCGCTTGTCGCGTCTGGCGGACCTTGCCGATCTGCGCCGCGCCGTCTGGATCGACGCGGTCGTTCCCACCGAAGACGAGGTGACGCAGATACGCCAGCTTGGCCTCGAGGTTCCCAGTCTGGCCGAGATGGAAGAAATCGAGATCTCCAACCGTCTGTATCGCGAGGACGGCTTCGACTACATGACGGCCGTTCTGCCCGGCGAACGCGCTGATGGCCAGCGCGCGGCGATGCCGGTCAGTTTCATCCTGTCGTCCGAGCGTCTGGTGACAGTCCGTCACCATGCGCCCCGGCCGTTCCTGACCTTTCCCGCGAGGGCCGAACGATCGACCCTTGGCTGCGGCACGGTGGACAGGCTGTTCTCGGGGCTGGTGGAAGAGATCATCGCGCGCCTGGCCGACATCCTCGAAAATTCGGGTCGGCTGCTGGACGAGACGACCGCGGGCGTGTTCGAAAGCCGCCCCGGCGCGACCGGGCGCCGCGCGCGCGGCACGGCCGATCGCCTGCAAACGGCGCTGCGCGAGGTGGGGCGCGAGGCGGACCTGATGGCTCGGGTGCGCCTTGGCCTGCTGACGGTCGAACGGATTCTGGCCTTCTATACCGCGACCATCGACGAACGGCCCGAACCCGAAAGGCTGCGCCCCGTGATCCGGGGCCATATGCGCGACATCCAGGCGCTGGAAGTCCATGCCGATTTTCTGGGCTCACGGGTCAGTCTGGCGGTGGACACGACCCTGGGCATGATCAATCTGGAACAGAACAACACGGTGCGCATCCTGTCGGTGATCGCAGCCCTCTTCCTGCCGCCGACGCTGATCGCCAGCATCTACGGGATGAACTTCACCTCGATGCCGGAACTGGACACCGCATGGGGCTATCCCGCCGCGCTGCTGCTGATGGCGGCAACGGCCGGGGGAACGTGGCTGGTGCTGCGCTGGAAGAACTGGCTGTAGCCCGGAGGCGGCTATCGGCCTGCCGCACTTGGGGCAGGGACGGCCAAGATCCTACATCTGGTCGATCAGGTCCAGCATCTGGGGTGGAAGCTGATCCTCGCGAATCGTGAAGACATGCGCGCCGGCCTGCCGGTCGGTGACGGTGATGCGATAGGTCATCATGTCAGCGCCCCGGCGCGCGCCAGATTTCGAGGCAAGCTGGCTCAGATCGCGCGGCTCGAACGCCTCGCAGATTTCCTGCCGCATCTGCGGGGTCTGCTGATCCACGTCGATCCGCTTGTTCATGGCGGCGGCCGGAACTCCGGCAAAGCCGCCGCTGGACGATATTTCGATGATCATGGCAACACACCCGGCGCCTATCGCTGCACAACCCATATGCGCAGAAGATAAGGCGGGAAAGGCGGTCCGGCAAGATCACCGAAAGGATAGGGGCAGGCCGGACGCGCCGCCGGACCCCGGAAAACGACCGAGGTCGCCCTAGCCCGGCAGTCCGACCAGCTTCCAGGCCCGTCGCAGCAACACCATCTCGGGGCTGCCCATGCCGTAAAGCGTGATCGCGGCGGCGACGGTCTGGTCAGACCATTCGGCGAAGGTGGCCAGCGGATTGTTCATCTCTTGCAGGGCGCGATACCAGATCTGGCCCGGCTTTTCCCAGGATGGCCCGCCCAGCAACATGCAATACAGATAGAAGGCATGGTTCGGGATCCCGGAATTGATGTGGACGCCGCCATCGTCGTCCTTGGTGGACAGGAAATTGTCCATGTGAAAGGGTTGCGGATCCTGACCCAGAAGATCGTCGTGATAGGCTGTGCCTGGCGCCTTCAGACTGCGCAGCCCGACGCCCTTGATGTCCGGACCCAGCAATTCGCCCCCGATGATCCAGTCGGCCTCCGCCGGTGTCTGCTTCAGCTGATGCTGGACCGAGATCGCGGCGAAGACGTCGGCCAGGCTTTCGTTCAGCGCGCCCGACTGATCCTGATAGATCAGCCCGCCGGAATACTGGATCACGCCATGGGTCATTTCATGCGCGATCACCGTGGGGTCGATGAAACTGCGAAACAGCTTTCCGTCGCCATTGCCGAAGGCCATCTGATCGCCATCCCAGAAGGCGTTGTTGTAGTTGCGCCGGTGGTTCACGGTCGCCAGCAGCGGCATCCCGTGACCGTCCAGCGAATCGCGGTCGAACTGATCGGCGTAAAGCGAAAACACCTCGCCCATCGCATCATACATGCGGTCGGCATCCGCGATCCCGGCGGGCGGATCGCCTTCCGCCCGGACCAGCGTGCCGGGAAGGGCCGCCTTGTGCTGGCCGTCATGGACGCGGCGGTCGGGGCGGTACCGGCTGGCCCTTGCGCCACGCTTTCGTCGCGCGACAGCGGCGGCTGGCGGCATATCGGGGCCGGGCGTGCCGGGATGGACGTGATCCTCGCGTTCCTGGCGCAGTTGCTGCGTCTGCTTCAGCAGGCTGCGCGCCATTTCGGCAGTGCGTTCATCGCCCCGCAAGGCGATCACGCGCAGCATGTGGGGCGGGACGATGCACTGGATCGAGCGGATGGGGTCGCGCGAACAGACCGAATGGCACATGCGTATTCACCTCTGGCTGGAGAATCGAGGTTAACACAGCCCGTACCCGGAACAAAGACGGAACATGAGTCGCTGCTCACCGATCACCCGCGGCCGAAAGGGCGTTCAGTCCAGCCGCTTGCCGCTTTTATCGTCGAAGCGATGCAGGGCCTCGGGGGCGGCATTCAGGCGCAGCCTGTCGGACAATTCGCCATGCGAGGGCAGGGCGATCGTCACGTCGGCGCCGTTGACCTTGCCGTGGACCAGGCGCTGTGCGCCCAGTTCCTCGATCGCGCCGACCTGCATCTCGATCGGGCCGTCGGGATCGGGAACCAGATCCTCGGGGCGGATGCCGATCACGGCGGCATGGGCGCTGCCGGGCAGATGCGGCACGGCGCGGGCCGGAATCAGGTTCATTGCCGGGCTGCCGATGAATCCGGCCACGAAGGTCGAGGCGGGACGGCGATAGACATCCAGCGGGGTGCCGATCTGTTCGACCTGACCGGCATTCAAAACGACCAGCCGATCGGCCAGTGTCATCGCCTCAAGCTGGTCATGGGTAACGTAGATCGAGGTCGTCCGCAGTCGTTTCTGCAAGTCCTTGATTTCCAGGCGCATCGCCACGCGCAACTTGGCGTCAAGGTTGGACAGCGGTTCGTCGAACAGAAAGGCTGCCGGTTCGCGCACGATGGCGCGGCCCATTGCCACGCGCTGACGCTGCCCGCCCGACAGGGCACGCGGCTTGCGGTCCAGAAACGGGCCGATTTGCAGGATTGCGGCGGCCTCGTCCACGCGCCGGGTGATCTCGGCCTTGGGCGTGCGGCGGTTCTTCAGGCCGTAAGCCAGGTTCTGACGCACCGACATATGCGGATAGAGGGCGTAGTTCTGAAACACCATCGCGATGTCGCGGTCGGCGGGTTCGACCTTGTTGACCACGCGGTCACCGATCCGGACCTCGCCTTCGGTGATGCTTTCCAGTCCCGCGACCATGCGCAGAAGCGTGGATTTGCCGCAGCCCGATGGCCCGACCAGAACGATGAATTCACCGTCAGCGATATCAAGCTTGACGCCGCCCACGGCGCGGCTGCCGCCGGGATAGATCTTGCCGAGATTGTCCAGTTTGATGGATGCCAACTTATTTCTCCGTCTCGACGAGACCTTTGACGAACAGCTTCTGCATTCCGATCACCACCGCGACGGGCGGCAACATGGCCAGCACCGCGGTCGCCATGACCAGATGCCATTGCGGCAGACCGTCGACGGCGTCTGCCATGCGCTTGATGCCGGCGACGATGGTGTAATATTGCGCATCCGTGGTGATCAGCAGCGGCCACAGATATTGATTCCAGCCATAGATGAACAGGATCACGAACAGGGCCGCCATGTTGGTTCGTGACAGCGGCAGCAGGATGTCGCGAAAGAACTTCATCGGCCCGGCGCCGTCGATCCGCGCGGCCTCGACCAACTCGTCGGGCATGGTCAGGAACACCTGTCGGAACAGGAAGGTGGCGGTGGCGCTGGCGATCAGCGGAACCGAGAGCCCGGCATAGGAATTCAGCAGGCCCAGCCCCGCCACGACCTGAAAGGTCGGCACGATGCGGACCTCGACCGGCAGCATCAGCGTCACGAAGATGCACCAGAAGGCCAGCCCGCGAAGCGGAAAGCGGAAATAGACGATGGCGAAGGCCGACAGGATCGAGATGGCGATCTTGCCGATGGCGATCGACAGCGCCATGACAAGGCTGTTGAACATCATCCGCGCGACCGGCGGTGTGCCGCTGGTCGAGACGCCGCTGTCCAGCATCCGGGCATAATTCTCGACCAGATGGGGGCCGGGCCACATCGGCACGGTGCCCGACATGAAATCGGTCGCGGACCGGGTCGAGGCGACGAAGGCCACCCACACGGGCAGGGCGACGATCACGACGCCGAGGATCAGCACCAGATGGGCGAGGATGTTCAGGCCGGGGCGATTTTCGATCATCAGTATTCGACCTTCTTTTCGACCCAGCGGAACTGGATGATCGTCAGCGTGATCACCAGCAGCATCAAGACCACCGATTGCGCCGCCGAACTGCCGATATTCTGTCCCACGAAACCGTCGAAATACACCTTGTAGACCATGATGTTGGTGGCCCGCGCGGGTCCGCCCTCGGTCGTGGCGTCGATGACGCCGAAGGTCTCGAACATGGCATAGACGATATTGATCACGAGCAGAAAGAAGGTCGTGGGCGACAGCAGCGGAAAGGTGATGTCGAAGAAACGCCTGACGGGGCCGGCGCCGTCGATGGCGGCGGCCTCGCGCATGGAGGCCGGAATGGCCTGCAGGCCGGCGACGAAGAACAGGAAGTTGTAGCTGATCTGCTTCCACGCGCTGGCGATGACGACAAGGATCATCGCATCGGTCTTGGAACTGACATGGTTCCAGTCATAGCCGATGACATCCAGCACATAGGGCATGATGCCGATGGTCGGGTTGAAGATGAACCACCACAGGATGCCGGCCACGGCCGGCGCGACCGCATAGGGCCAGACCAGCAGGGTTGTGTAGACGCGCGCCGATTTCAGCATCCGGTCCACGGCCACCGCCAGCAGCAGCGCCACGCCCATCGACACGACCGTCACGGAGACGGCGAAAACCGCCGTGACCTTCACCGATTCCAGGTATTCCGGACTGTCCAGCAGCGCCCGGAAATTCGCCAGCCCCACGAAGCTTGTATTGATGCCAAAGGCGTCTTCGCGCAGGAAACTTTGCCTGATCGCCTGGCCGGCGGGCCAGAGGAAGAAGATGAAGGTAATGGCCAGCTGTGGGGCCAGCAGCAGCCATGGCAGCAACTGATTGCTGAAAATTGTGCGCTTCATCGCATCTCCGGGTGGTGCGGGCCGGTCGGCAAGGGATGGGGACCGCGACCGATCGCGGCCCCCGATCCGTTCCTACTGGTTTTGCGCCTGGAATTCCTCGAGCAGCTTGTTGCCCCGCTCGACCACCGAATCCAGCGCGCCCTGGGCGTCTTTCGAACCGGCCAGAAGCTGTTCGAATTCCTCGTCGATGATGCCGCGGATCTGGACGTAATTGCCAAAGCGCAGACCCTTGGAATTCTCGGTCGGCGGGTTCAGCGTGATCTCTTTCAGGCCGGTATCGGCGCCGGGATTGTCGGCGAAGAAGCCCGACATCTGGTCCGCCGCAGCCTGCGTGATCGGCAGATAACCCGAGAACGAGGCCCAGTCGGCCTGAACATCGGGCGAAGAGAGATATTCGAAGAACCTGGCGGCGCCCTTGTATTCCTCCTCCGGGCGTCCCGACAGAACCCACAGGGTCGCGCCGCCGATGATGGTGTTTTGCGGCGCGCCCTCGACATCGTCGTAATAGGGCAGCATCCCGAAGCCGACCTGGAAATCCTGGGCATTGGCCAGGACACCGGCACGGCTGGCCGAACTGTTCATGATCATCGCGCATTCCTGCGAATAGAACATGGGCGGTGCGTTGTCGCCGCCGACCGGGCCGCCATATTTGAAGATGCCTTCATCGGCCCATTTCTTGAGGTTTTCCCAATGCTTGACCTGAACCGGGCCGTTCAGCGACAGCCGCGCATCCAGTCCGCCGAAGCCGTTCTGTTCGGTGCCGACCGGCTGGTTGTGCCAGGCGCTGAAATTCTCGGTCTGGATCCAGCTGACCCAGCCGGTGGTGAAGCCGCAGGACGCGGCGCCCGAATCGATGATCTTCTTCGAGAATTCTTCCATCTCGCCCCAGGTCTTCGGGGGCTGTTCCGGGTCCAGGCCGGCCTTCTCGAACACATCCTTGTTGTAATACAGGATCGGCGTCGAGCTGTTGAACGGCATCGACAGCATGTTGCCGTCAGTGTCCGTATAATAGCCCACGACCGCCGGCAGGAAGGCGTTCGGGTCGAACTGGACATCGTTGTCCTGCATCAGTTGATAGACCGGGACGATGGCGCCCTGGGCGGCCATCATGGTTCCGGTGCCGACCTCGAAGACCTGCACGATGGTCGGCTGCTGCTTGGCGCGGAACGCCGCGATGGCGGCGGTCATCGTCTCGGGATAGGTGCCCTTGTAGGACGGGACGACCTTGTATTCGTTCTGGCTGTCATTGAAGCCCTGGACGATTTCTTCCAGCTTGGAGCCCAGCTCGCCGCCCATGGCGTGCCACCACTGGATTTCGGTCTGGGCATTGGCGGCCGACAGCGACGCGATCAGCGCCACCGCGGAAGCGGTAATCAGGCGTTTCATGTTCTTCCTCCCCTCAGGAGTTGTGGATCGCTACCGGACCTAGCGGTCTCGCATGACGGAAGCGCAACTCTTTCGTGAGGCAAATGTGACAGTCTTTGACCAGACGGTCAACGCGGATCGCCGCTGCTCTTTTCCTCGGCCTTTTGCGGGCCTTTGCCGCCAAGGACCCGCCTTGCCGAAGCGATCAGCGGAATGATTGTGGCCGACAGCGCGGGATTGATCAGGTATTCGACCAGCGGGATCAGAATCAGCCCCAGCAGCAGGCCGAAGATTCCGTCGAAAAAGGCGGTGGTCATCCAGGCGACTGCGCCCGGCGCCCGTGGAACCGCCTCGGCAGCCTTCGCCGCGGTCTCCTCGATCCAGCCATAGATGACTTGCCAGCCCATCTCGGAGAGGCCGTGCAGGATGATGTTGCCGCCGACCCACAACATCGCGGCGGTGCCGACGATGGTCAGAGTCTTCATCAGGCCCGGCATCACCTTGACGATGCCGCGACCAAGCGAGGCCAGCGCACCGCTGCGCCCGGTCGCCAGATGCACGCCCAGATCATCGGCCTTCACGATCAGCGCCACCGCGCCATAGACGGCCACGGTGATCCCGATGGCCACGACGAACAGGATCAGCGCCTTCGTCCACAGCGTGTCGCTGGCCGGAATGGTCGACAACGCGATGGTCATGATCTCGGCCGAGAGGATGAAATCGGTCTTGATCGCCCCCGCCACGCGCTTCTCCTCCAGCGCCGCGCCGGCGCCTTCGGGGCGGATGTGTTTCTGGCTGTCGTGGCGGTCTGTGCGGACAAAGATCTGGGCGACCTTCTCGGCGCCTTCGAAACACAGATAGCCGCCGCCGATCATCAGAAGCGGCGTGATCAGCCAGGGCGCGAAGGCCGACAGCAGCAGGCCGACCGGCAGCAGGATCACCAGCTTGTTGAAGATCGACCCCTTGGCGATCTTCCAGACGATCGGAATCTCGCGGCTTGCATCGAAGCCGTCTACGTATTTCGGCGTCACCGCCGCATCGTCGATCACGGCTCCGGCCGCCTTGGCGCCGGCCTTGGCGGCCTGTCCCGCCACATCGTCGATGGACGTGGCCGCGACCTTCGAGATGGCCGCGACATCGTCCAGAAGCGCAATGAGTCCGCTCATGCCCGCATCTGTCCTTGCCCCGTTTTCCGTCCCAACCGTGACGATGCAACGCGCGGCGCGCAAGGCGGTTCGGGGGTTCGGACAGGAAAGTTCGGGGGTTCGGACAGGAAAAAGGCCCGCGCGGAAGGGGATTCGCGCGGGCCAGTCGACCCGCCGGGGAAGGCGGGCCGGTCTGTGCCGTATTACATCATCTTCGGCATCAGAACCGTGTCGATCACGTGGACGACGCCGTTCGCCTGCTTGACATCCGGCGTGGTCACGGTCGCGACAGTGCCGTTTTCGTCGGTCAGCTGCAGCGCCTGATTGTCGGGGTTGATCGAGGCAGTCAGTTTGCAGCCGCCCACGGTGTCGATTGCATAGCTGCCGCCATTATCCTTGATCATCTTGCCGATGGCGGGCGACATCGCGTCCGCGGCGGCGACATGGCAGGTCAGGACCTTGGTCAGCATGTCCTTGTTTTCAGGCTTCAGCAGGTCAGCCACGGCTTTCTCGGGCAGTTTCGCGAAAGCGGCGTTCGTGGGCGCGAACACGGTGAACGGTCCGGGTCCCATCAGCGTTTCGACCAGACCCGCGGCCTTAACCGCCGAGACCAGCGTGGTCAGGTTGGGCGCGTTCGAAGCGTTCTCGACGACGTTGTTCGTCGGCAACATCTCGACGCCGCCGACCATCGTGTTGTCGGCGTAGGCGCCTCCGGCAAGGCTGAGGGCGATGGCGGATGCGGCAAGCGCGGTGGTGAAGCGTTTCATGAATCTTCCTCCGGGTTGGAACAGCCGGTTTTCGGCTGCGATACCCACAGGCACGGAAGCATTCAGGATAAGTTGCGCGGCCGGCGGGGCCGCCCGGATCACGTCGGCGTGAGCGGCGCTATCGCGACGATGGGCCCGGTTGCCTGCCCGGTGGGCGAGCCGCCCTGAGGTTCGTCCGACAGCGCGATCTGGACGCCCTCGTCGGGGTTCAGATCCGAGGGCAGTTCCATCCGCGCATTGCCCGATCGCGGCACCAGGCCCAGCGAGATCGGGTCCGAACCGTCGGGCTTGATCCACCAGATCTCATAGTCGCGGCCCTCGGCGGCGGTCCCCTGTTCCAGCGCGATCTCCATCTCGCGGCCATCCAGCCGGGCGGCGACGCGCAGGCTGTCGTCTTCGGACACGAGTTGTGCCTGGTAATCGGCGGCGACGGGCGCGGTGGTCGGCGTCTGTCCGGGCATCCACAGGAACAGGGCGACGGCCGCGACCGCCACCAGGCCGGTCAGCGCGCCGATGGGCCCGCGCCACCACGGCGCCGCGCGCGCCGACGGGTCGTCGGCCAGCGGCGCGCGTCCATGGCCCAGCTGTTCGCGGATGCGCTGCCGCGCACGGGCAGGCGCCATCACCGGCGTCAGGTTCAGCGCAAGGCCCGCCAGTCGCTCTTGCCAGTCGCGCACGGCCTGGGCGAAGGCCGGATCCTGCGCCAGCCGCGCGACGGCGGCCTGTGCCTCGTCCCCGTCAAGCAGGCCAAGGGCCAGTTCCGCCGCCAGCGCGTCGTCTTCCTGTTCCGGGGTCAGGGGCGTGTCCTCGTTCATTGACCCACGCAATCCTTCAGGCGCAACAGGCTGCGGCGCAGCCAGCTGCGGACGGTGTTGATCGGCTTGCCCTCGCGGGCGGCCAGATCGGCATAGGTTTCCCCTTCCAGATAGACGGCGCGGACGGCACCGGCCTGCGGCTCGCCCAGTTGTGCAAGGCATTCATCCAGCATCCGGCGCTCCTGGGCGCGGATCGTCGCGGCCTCGGGGCCGGGCTCGGCCGAGGGGACCGCGTCGGCGGCCTCGGCCGGCGCCGTGGCAGGACGGGACTTGCGCGCCCGAAGCCGGTCGATCGAGCGGTTGCGGGCGATGGTGATCAGCCAGGTCATCGGCGACAGGCCGTTCGAGGCATAGCGCGCCGCATTCTGCCAGATCCTGACATAGACCTCTTGCAGGGTCTCTTCGGCTTCGGGACGGTCCTTCAGCAGCGACAGGCAGACCGCATGCAGTTTCGCCGAGGTCGCGTCATACAGCGCATCGAAGGCCTCGCGGTCGGCCAGGGCCACCCGCGCGATCATTTCCTCCAGCTCGACCCTGCGCGCCTCTTTCAAAGCCACGTTCATTCCCATCCTTGTTCGCAGGGCAGATTAGGCAGGGTCTTCGCACACGTCAACGCGACCCTGTCTTGCGCGCGCCGCACGAATGCGCGATCAAGGCGGCGTTGCGAGGAAAGGGCCCGATGATGCTGGACATGAACGCCAAACCCACCGAGGAAATCGACCTGCGTGAAACCTTCGGGCTGGACAGCGACATGAAGGTCAGGGGCTTTGCCGAGCGCAGCGACCGGGTGCCCGAGATCGACAGCACCTACAAGTTCGACCCCGACACCACGCTCGCGATCCTCGCGGGCTTTGCCTATAACCGCCGGGTGATGATCCAGGGCTATCACGGCACCGGCAAGTCCACCCATATCGAACAGGTGGCGGCCCGGCTTAACTGGCCGTGTGTGCGCGTCAACCTGGACAGCCATGTCAGCCGCATCGACCTGATCGGCAAGGACGCGATCAAGCTGGTCGATGGCAAGCAGGTGACGGTGTTTCACGAAGGCATCCTGCCCTGGGCGCTGCGCAACCCGACCGCGATCGTCTTCGACGAATACGATGCCGGCCGCGCCGACGTGATGTTCGTGATCCAGCGCGTGCTGGAAGCCGACGGCAAGCTGACCCTGCTGGACCAGAACGAGGTCATCACCCCCAATCCCTGCTTCCGGCTGTTTGCGACCGCCAACACCGTGGGCCTGGGCGATACGACCGGCCTCTATCACGGGACCCAGCAGATCAACCAGGGACAGATGGACCGATGGTCGCTGGTCTCGACGCTGAATTATCTGTCCCACGACGCCGAGGCCGCCATCGTGCTGGCCAAGAACCCCAACTACAACAACGAGAAGGGTCGCAAGGCGATCAACCAGATGGTGACGCTGGCGGATCTGACGCGGACGGCCTTCATGCAGGGCGATCTGTCCACCGTGATGTCGCCGCGGACGGTCATTTCATGGGCACAGAACGCGCGCATCTTCGACAATGTGGGCTATGCCTTCCGCCTGACCTTTCTCAACAAATGCGACGAACTCGAGCGTCAGACGGTGGCCGAATTCTACCAGCGCCTGTTCGACGAGGAATTGCCGGAAAGCGCCGCCGCCAGCGCGAAATAGCCGTCCCGCCGCCTGCGGGGGCCGCGCCGCGGGCCGGATGGGCGTGAGATCGTCCGTGATCAGGATCACGGCATCCCCCCCTTGTGGCGGCCGGCGCCGCGCGTCAAGCCCGGTCTTTTCCGGTGAAAAGGCCGGTCCCAGCGTTCCGGCCCCGGACAGGAAAGCACCGGCGTCCGGGCTTGCATGACCTCCGGGCAGGTCAAATCATGCCTGCGTCCCTGCCGTGCGGATCTGCGCCAGACCGCGCTTTGTCTCGGCCAGAACGAACAGCCGCAACGCGGTGGCCAGTCCGACCTCGGGCGGCCGGGCGTGGTCGATCCTGCCGATCAGGCTTGCCCGAGTCTCGCCGCGCCGCTTCGCGAGCGCCGCCAGGTCATGCCAGAATGCATCCTCCAGCGAGACCGAGGTGCGGTGCCCGTCGATCGTCACCGACCGCTTGAGCGGCGGGGTCACGGGGGGCAGGATCGGCTCAGCCATCCGGGCCGGTCTCGTCGGTCCGGTCGATCCTGTGGCTGTCATGGTCGCGCAGGGCGCGGTCCTTTTCCGCCTTGCGCAGATCGCGCAGCGGCTTCGCCTCGCCGAATTTCGCCGCATTCGTGTCGCCCGCCGCGCGGCTGGCATTGCGGGCGCGGTGTTTGCGGGCCTGTCGCAGGTTGATGATTCGGGTCATGGCGTTCCGATGGAAAGGGCCGGGGCGGAGCGGCATACTACCCCGGACCGGCCCGATCCGGTCAAGCGCTGTTCATTCCCTGGGGCCGATCATGTCCTCGGGACGAACGATCCGGTCGAAGGTCTCGGCATCGACGAAGCCAAGCGCGACGGCTTCCTGGCGCAGGGTCGTGCCGTTCCGGTGCGCGGTCTTGGCGACCTTGGTGGCATTGTCATAGCCGATGGAAGGCGCCAGCGCCGTGACCAGCATCAGCGATTCCTTCATCAGCTTGTCGATGCGGGCTGTATTGGCCTGCGTGCCCACCACCATGTTGTCGGTGAAGGACGAGGCCGCATCGCCCAGAAGCTGCATCGACTGGATGACGTTGTAGGACATCATCGGGTTGTAGACGTTCAGTTCGAAATGACCCTGGCTGCCGGCAAAGGTCACGGCGGCGTCGTTGCCCATCACATGCGCGCAGACCATGGTCAGCGCCTCGGCCTGGGTCGGGTTGACCTTGCCGGGCATGATCGAGGATCCGGGCTCGTTTTCGGGCAGGATCAGTTCCCCCAGGCCCGATCGCGGACCCGATCCCAGCAGGCGCATGTCATTGGCGATCTTGAACAACGAGGCAGCGACGGTCTTCAGCGCGCCGGAAAAGAACACCATCGCATCATGGGCGGCCAGCGCCTCGAACTTGTTGGGGGCCGTGACGAAGGGCAGGTCGGTGATGGCGGCGATCTCGGCCGCGATTTCGGTGTCCCAGCCCTTCTTCGTGTTCAGGCCGGTGCCCACGGCGGTGCCGCCCTGCGCCAGTTCGTAGATGTCGCCCAGAGCCAGCTTCACCCGCTCGATTCCCTTGGCGACCTGATGGGCATAGCCGCCGAATTCCTGACCCAGCGTCAGCGGCGTCGCGTCCTGCGTATGGGTGCGGCCGATCTTGATGATGTCCCGGAATTCCTCGGCCTTCGCGGCCAGCGCCTGATGCAGCTTTTCCAGACCGGGAATCAGCACATCGCGCGCCATCATCGCGATGCCGACATGCATCGCCGTGGGAAAGGTATCGTTGCTGGACTGGCCCATGTTCACATGATCATTGGGATGAACCGGGGCCTTGCTGCCCATCTGGCCGCCCAGAATCTCGATCGCGCGGTTGCCGATGACCTCGTTGGCGTTCATGTTCGATTGCGTGCCCGATCCCGTTTGCCAGACGACCAGCGGGAAGTTGTCGTCGAACCGGCCCTCGTAGACCTCGGTCGCGGCCTGTTCCATCGCGCGCCCGATTGCCGGGTCCAGATCGCCGCTTCGCATGTTCACCCGCGCCGCCGCCAGCTTGATCGCGCCAAGCGCGCGGATGATCGCGACCGGCTGGCGTTCCCAGCCGATGGGAAAATTCCTGATCGAACGCTGGGTCTGCGCACCCCAGTATTTCGAGGCATCGACCTCCAGCGGGCCAAAGCTGTCGGTCTCGGTGCGGGTCGTGGTCATCCTGTCGCTCCCATCCTTTGTCGCGCGGGTTTGTAGCGGCCAGCCACTGGACAGGCAATTCGCATCTGTCGTGCAACAGCGACACAGCGACATGGCGTTCCACTGATTGACAGGGTGATTTCAGCCTTTGGTTGTGCTAGGCGCATATTTTCCGGGGTTGACGCTGCCTCGGCCCCCGCCGGGACGGCCCGGCCAACGCTGCAGGCTATCAGGAAAGAAACGTATCATGCCAACGCAAACCTGGCTGTATTTCGGAAAGCGGTCGCTTCTGGACCCGACGTCGAAGAACAACATCACCCAGACGCAGGCGAACGCCGCCGTGGGCTGGAACGCCGAGGACAGTTCGCAGTTCGCTCTGACCGACACAACGGGAAGCCCCGTGTCTTCAAGCGGCGGATATCGCACGACCTATCAGACCAGTCCCGGGACCGCCGCCGAATTTTCGTATCGGAATCCGCTGACCGAGGCGAGCGTATCGGGCCAGAAAGTCCAGTCCTTTGTCCAGGCCACGTTCCAGATCAAGGTGCCTGATTATGCCGGCGGCCAGGTGCTGACCAGAAGCGGCGTGGTCATTCAGATGCAGAACGGCGACGTGTTCCTTCGCCCGCGAACCGACGCGCTTGAAAGCTGGGACAATATCCCGGCGATCCAGAAAATCACGGTCGCTTCCGCCACGCCTTTTGCTTCTGACACCAACATCGCGACAACCGGGTTCGGCGCGGCTTTCGCCAATGTGCCGGTCGCGTGCTTCGCGCGTGGGACCATGATCCAGACCGCGACCGGGCCGGTCAGCGTCGAGAATCTGGGCATCGGCGATCGCGTTCTGACGGCCGAGGGTGATCTGAAGCCGATCATCTGGATCGGCAGCACCGTCAAATGCGCCGATGCGCTGGCCGCGGCACCGCATCTGCGTCCGATCAGGATTGCCGCGGGCGCCCTGGGCGCGGGCAAGCCCCATGCCGATCTGGTCGTGTCGCCCCAGCATCGGGTTCTGGTCCGGTCCCGGATCGCGCAGCGCATGTTCGGCACCGACGAGGTTCTGGTCGCCGCCAAGCAATTGCTGGAAGTTGACGGCATCGCCCTCGCCGGCGACATGGCCGAGATCGAGTATTTCCACTTTCTGCTGGATTGCCATTCGATCGTCGTCTCGAACGGTGCCGAAACCGAAACGATGTTCACGGGCCCCGAGGCGCTGAAATCGGTGGGACGCCAGGCACGGCGCGAAATTCTGGACCTGTTACCCGAACTTGCGGATGCGGATTATCGCCCGGTCCCGGCGCGTGAACTGGCGCCGGGTCGCAAGGCCCGCCAGCTTGCATCGCGCCACGCCCGCAACGGATCAGCCCTGATCGAACAGTAAAGCATGGTCGGGGCGGGCCTGGGCCCGCCTTGCCGCTGCGCGCGGCGCAAGCGGTCTATTTGCGCCAGCGGTCCAGTTGCACGACCTCGCCGCCGCCCGGCGGAACATCATCCGGGCCATCGTCGCTGCTGTCTGCGACGTCCAGATCGAATTCGGCGCCGGCTTCTTCATCCTCATCTTCGTCCTCGTCGCCGTCCTGCGTTTCGAATCGCAGGCCGAATTCGACCGAGGGATCGACGAAGGTGCGCAGGGCGTCGAAGGGGACGCGCATCGGTTCGGGCGAATTGCCGAAATTGAGCGTGATGGTGAACCCCTGGTCATCGACGGTCAGATTGTCGAACCAGTGCTGGATGACGATGGTCATTTCTTCGGGATACCGTTCCCGCAGCCAATCGGCCATCTCGACGCCTTCGTCGCGGGTGTCGAAGGTGATGAAGAAGTGATGCTCGCCCGGCAGACCATTTTCCGCAACGCCTTCAAGGACGTCGGCAATCAGACCTTGCATCGCCCGATGCATCATGCCGCCATAATCGATCCCGGATCGTGCCATGCCGTCATCCTTTTGCTTGCGCGTCAGCATAGGCATATGGACGTCGATGAAAAGAGGGGGGCGCGACTTTCGTGAAAGGCCGTCGCCCCCACGGATGCGATCAGAACACGCCGAACAGATACAGGATCACGATGATCACGACCGGCACGCCCAGCCACCACGCGACAAGCCCCTTCATGGAAAATCTCCTTTTCCGGATGTCTTGGCAAACGTGATGGATTACGCGGCAGTTCCGCGCGGACAGGCTGATGAAAGGGTGAAGGTGCAGGATTCTGTTGCCAGGCTCCTGCGGGCCCCGCCTTACGCTGCTAGGCGGAAGGGCTTAGGTTTCGATCTCTCGAACTGCTTACGCAGCCAGAGCGACCGGAGCACGGTTGTCGTTGGCAACTGTACATTTTGCACCGATAACGGTGGTGGCTCACCGGGACAAAGCATAACCCCTTTAGACGTTCGTCGATCCTGTTTCGGCCCCATGTTCCCCCAACGAGGGTTTTTGGTGGAGCCGCCGGGTACCGCCCCCGGGTCCGATCCGCGTATTACGAGCGCGTTTATGTCCATAGTCCGGCTTGCACCGGACATCATGAATATAGGCAGGCGGCCCCGTCTTCGCAACCGCAACCATGGTGGGATTCAGGCGAAACCTTCCGATCGCGGCAGGCCCGATCCGGCCAAGCGTGGATGACGAGATCCGGCAGGTTTCGAACCTGTCCCGGATGATCTTGCCGCTCGCAGATGTCATCGCCGCATTGTCGCCTCCGGGCAGGCGCGCGCCCGGCGATCCGATCGGCGCCGGCTCGGCAGACGGGACGGGCGGCCGTCGCGGGCCGGCCTGATAGTCATCAGGATCGTCGAAACCGGCGGCCAGGCGGATCGCGCCGCCAGTCCTTCGCAGACAGCGAAAAGGCCCCTTCGCCGGGGCCTTTTGCTGGTCATCTTCGCTATCGGTACTCAGGCCGCGCGTTGACTGGTTTCGCGGACGCCCTGGACAAGGGCGCCGTGCAGCGACCTGATGACGGGCTTCATCTGATCGCGTTCGACGATGAACTGCACATCCACCTGACGCGGCCCCTGCGTGGCGCCGATCGCCTCCAGCCCGTTCTCGGCCAGAGCGTTCAGCCCACGGCTGAGCACCGAAAGGCCATCCATGTCGCGCCCGACCGCTGCGACCATCGAGATCGCGCGCGAGGAGATTTCGGCCGAAGGATATTTCTCGGCCAGATCCTTCTCGACCCGGCGCAGCACCTTGAGGCTGCTGTCCACGTAATGCGTGATCGTGTTGGCGTTCGACACCTTGGACACGATGCGCACGCTGTGGCGCGTCAGCGTGTCGATGATCGCCGCGTCATAGCCCTTGACCCCGACCATGTCCTGTTCGAACAATTCGAAGGCGAAAAGATCCAGCCCGGTGACGATTTCGACCGCCGCTTCCTCGGCAGGCTGGTCGTCGATCAGCGTTCCGGGATCCTCGGGCTCGAATGCATTGGTCACGCGCAGCGGCACGCCGGATTGACGCAGGGTCTTGGCGGCCTTCGGATGGATCGCCTCCATCCCGAGGTTGGAAAGCTGGTCGGCGACATCGTAATTGGTCCGGCCCAGCTTGCGCACGGCATCGGGTCCGACCAGATTCGGATCGGCCGAGGACAGGTGGAATTCCTTGTGGATGATCGCCTCGCGCGCGCCGGTCAGCGCCGCCAGCCGCGAGAAGGTCACTTCCGAATAGCCGCGGTCGAATTCGTGCATCAGCCCTTCGGCGCATTGCGCATAGCCGGTGACGACGGGCATCTCGGATGCCGGATCGACACCGTTCATCGCACCCTGGATGCGTTCGTCCAGCGAAACCTCGCCTTCGTCACGCCAGCCCGACAGATCGACGAAGCGGGCGTTCACGCCAGCGCGTCGCAGCATCAGCGTGGTGGCGTAGGCCGAATGCGATTCGCCCAGGCCGGACAGCAGTTCACGGATCTGCAGCATGTGCTGGGACAGGCGGAAATGGCCATAGGAACACAGGCGTTGCAGGTCGATCAGGCAGTTGCGGGCGCCCAGGATCCGTTCGCGCACGAAAGTGTCGGCGCTTTCGATATCGGCGGGGTGATCCAGCACCTTGTTGTGGGCCGCGATCATCCGGGTTTCGACCCGGTCCAGCGCGTCGTGCCAGCCATAGCCGCTGTCGGATTGCGCGAACGAGGCGTAGACGCCGGATTCGCCCGATTTCTTGTGTTCCAGCAGCAGGTCGGTAATGCCGCCAAAGGCGGAGACGACGAAGATGCGGTTATAGAGATCGGCGCCCGAGCGACTGCCGATCAGCAGCGTGTCGCGCAATTCGTTCACCCGCGACATGGTCGTGCCGCCGATCTTTTCGACCGTATGATGGTTCGGGGTGCTGTTCATGGCTCAGGCCGTTTCTTCCACCGGGGCGTAGGAACCATCCTCGCGATGGACTTCGGTTCCGGTGACGGGCGGATTGAAGCAGCAGGCCATGACCAGTTCTTCCTCGGCCCGAAGGGTATGCCTGTCATGCAGGTTCAGCGCATACATGACGCCGGGCCTGATCTCGTGCGTCTCGCCCGTGCCCAGGTCGGTGATCGACCCGCGACCGGACATGCAATAGACGCTTTCGAAATGGTGCTTGTAGTGGAAGGTGTGTTCCGACCCTGCCTCCAGAGTGGTGATGTGGAAGGAAAAGCCCATTCCGTCATCGGCCAGAAGCATCCTCACCGAATTCCAGCGCGCGTCGCTGACCGAACGGTCGGTGTCTTTCAGCTTGTTGAAATCGCGAACAATCATGTCTTCTACTCCGCAGCGATCCTGGTGGTGTCGAGGGTGTCGTGCGCTGCCTGCAGCAGGATGTCGAAACCCTTTTCGAATGTGTCGGCGGGCGTGGTCAGAGGGGCCAGCACCTTGACGACCTGTCCGTCGCTGCCCGAGGTCTCGATCACAAGGCCCATCTCATAGGCGCGGCCACAGATCTTTCCGGCCAGATCACCCGTTCCGACATCGACACCGCGCATCAGCCCGCGACCCTTCAGGAAGGCGCCGGGAACCAGGTCCGCCAGTTCGGTCAGACGGCGTTCGATCAGTGCGGCCTTGTCGGCCAGTTCCGTCTGGAAGGCATCATCCGACCAGAATTTCTCGATCGCGACGCGGGCCGTCACGAAAGCATGGGTGTTGCCCCGGAAGGTGCCGTTATGTTCGGCGGGGCCGAAGATGTCATGTTCGGGACGAACCAGAACCAGCGCCAGCGGCAGGCCGAAGCCCGAAATCGACTTGGCCATGGTGACGATATCCGGCGTGACATCCATCTTTTCGAACGAAAAGAACGTCCCCGAACGGCCACAGCCTGCCTGGATGTCGTCGATGATCAACAATGCGCCGTGTTTTCTGGCGACCTCCGCCACGTCGCGAACGAAGTCGGCCGATGCGGCGTTCAGGCCACCTTCGCCCTGGATCGTTTCCAGCATGATCGCGGCCGGCGCGTCGATTCCGCCCGAGGCGTCGGACAGCATCTGATCCAGCAAAGCGGCTCCGTCGATGCCCTTGGCAAACCCGTCATAGGGCATCCGTGTCACGCCCTGTGTGTCCATCGCGGCGCCGCCGCGGTGATAACTGTTGCCCGTCGCGGCCAGCGCGCCCATGGTCACGCCGTGAAAGCCGTTGGTGAAGGCAATGATGTTGGTGCGCCCGGTCTTCTTGCGGGCGATTTTCATCGCTGCCTCGACGGCGTTGGCGCCGGTCGGGCCCGTGAACATCACCCGGTGATCCATGCTGCGCGGCGACAGGATGTGGCGATCCAGCGCGTCGAGAAAGCGCGCTTTTGTGTCGGTATGCAGGTCCAGACCGTGTGCAATCCCGTCGCAGGTGATGTGGTCGATCAGCGCGGCCTTCATGTCGGGATCATTGTGGCCGTAGTTCAGCGACGAGCAGCCGGCGAGAAAGTCGATATATTCCGCGCCCTCGGCATCTTTCAGGATCGAGCCGCTGGCCGATGTGAAGACCGCGGGGATGCTGCGGCAATAGGACCGCGCTTCGCTTTCGCGTCGGGTGAAGATGTCGGTTTGGATTTGAATGTCTTTCGGCATGACGTGTCCTTTCGCACCTCGGTGCGTCGGTGAAAATCTGGTTCGGATGGCGGCCTTCAGGCGGCGCTGGAGACGTCGCCTTCGTCGGGAAGCGTGATCGTGACCATGTGTTCGGTCGCGTGCTGACCGTCAAAGTGATCGTCGCGCTTGTAATGCGCCTCGTCCGACAGATCGCCGCCCATGCGGCGGGCAAAGCTGCGAAACAGCGCCCAGGACGCCTCGTTGTCCCGGGTGATCGTGGTGTTCAACTGCGACGCCTCGGCGCAGGCGTCGCGGCCGATCAGGTGTTCCAGCATCCGCCGGCCGAGGCCCAGCCCGCGCGCCTTTGGGCTGACCGCCACCTGCCACACGAACAGGGCATCCTCGTTGGGGATCATGTGCCCCGAGACCCAGCCCACGATGTCACCCTCCATTTCGGCGACGACGCAGGTGTCGCGGAAATGTTCGGCCTGCACGATGTTGCAATACATCGAATTCTGATCCAGCGGCTTGCACGCGCGGATCAGTTCCCAGATGGCCGAACCGTCGGTGCTTTCCGGCTTGCGCAGCGTCAGCGTCCGACGGCGGGGGGGGTCGATGTTCAACACGTCCTTGGGCATGTGATCTGTCCTCATTTGCTTTGACAGTCTAACTAGTAAAACCGCCTTCCGGTTGCAACATCTAAGGGAAAATTTGGGCGAAAACAGCTAAATAGCTATAATTCAATGGCTTTCGGGGAGGTTGTGCCGCGAGACATGCAAAAATGCGCTTAGTCAAGTAAAATATTTTACGCCGACACTTGCCGATTGCGCCGGATCGGGCCTTCCGGCATGATCCTGCCATGAGACAGGCCGACCCTCATCGCGTTGACGAGGCGCTGATCGCGCTGCGCCGCATTTTGCGTGCAACGCAGCTGCATGAGCGGGAACTGGCCCATGCCGCGGGCCTGACCCCGGCCAAGCTGCGGGTTCTGCAGATCCTCGAAGGACGAGAGGGCGGCAGCGCCACACCGACGGCTCTGGCCGGACAGATGGGGGTCAGCCAGGCGACGGTCACGACGCTGGTCGATCAGCTCGAACGGCGCGGCCATGCCGGGCGGCATCGGTCGCACAGCGACCGGCGGCAGACCAATGTGGTGATCACCGAACGGGGTCGGCAGGCATTGCAGACTGCCCCCGATGCGCTGCAACAGCATTTCGTGCGCAGCTTCGCGCAAATGGCCGATTGGGAACAGGCGATGCTGATTGCCAACCTGGAACGCGCCGCCGCGATGCTGAACGCGGATGGTTTCGACGCCTCGCCGGTCCTGGCGACCGGCGAGATCCATATCGTCCCGCGCTAGGGTTTACGCGCCCCAAGGACCGTGCTTGTCGTCGATCCCGTCCACACGCTCGAATCCGTGGGCGCCGAAGAAATCGCGCTGCGCCTGGATCATGTTGGCGGTGCCGCGCGCGGTGCGCATCATGTCGAACCAGATCAGACCGGCCGACAGGGCGGGCAGGGCATGGCCCGCGCCGACACCCTGGGTCACGACCTGACGCAAGGCCGGCAGACCGTCCGCGACCAGCCGGGCGAAATCGGGGGCAAGGACCAGATTGCGGCCGGGATCCTCGCTCAGCGCCTTTGCCATGTCGTTCAGCATCGCGGACCGGATGATGCAGCCGGCCCGCCAGACCCGCGCGATCTGCGGCAGTTCCAGCGTCCAGCCGAATTTGCCCGAAGCCGCCGCCAGCATCGAAAAGCCCTGCGCATAGCACAGGATCTTGCCGGCGATCAGTGCCTTTTCCAGCGTCTCGGGCGCGATCCGGCAGGGCTGGGGCGCGGCGCCGAATCGGTCCTGCCAGCTGCGCCGTTCCTCCAGCCGGGCCGAAACATTGCGCGCCATCACCGCCGCCTCGATCACCGGAATCGGTGCCGCCAGATGCTGGGCTTCGATGGCGGTCCAGCGACCGGTGCCCTTCTGGCCGGCGCGGTCCAGGATCATGTCGATGACCGGCTTGCCGGTATGGCTGTCTACGGCCGCCGTGACCCTGGCGGAAATCTCGACGAGGTAGGATTGCAGGACGCCCTTGTCCCAGCCTGCGAAGATCCCCGAGATCGCGGCGGCATCCATTCCCATCCCGTCGCGCATGATGCCATAGATCTCGGCGATCATCTGCATGTCGGCATATTCGATGCCGTTATGGACCATCTTGACGAAATGGCCCGCCCCGGCATCGCCCATCCGCGCGGCGCAGGGGGTGCCGTCTTCCGCCTTGGCGCTGATGGCGGTCAGGACCGGGGCCACGCGGTCCCAGTCGGCCTGGGTGCCACCGCCCATGATCGAGGGGCCGTGCCGGGCGCCTTCCTCGCCGCCCGATACGCCCATGCCGAGAAAATGGAAGGGCAGGCCGGCGGCAGCGCGGCGGTCGGTGTCGCGGAAATCGGCATTGCCGGCGTCGATGACCAGATCCTCGGCGTCCAGCAAAGGGCTCAGCGCCTCAAGCTGATCGTCCACCGGCTGACCGGCCGGCACCATCAGGATGATGGCCCGCGGCGGCTGGATGGCGGCCACCAGCTGGGCCAGGGTTTCGGTCGCAATCACCCGGTCCGCCAACGCGGCCGCTTCGGCCTTGAAACGGTGCGTGACGCTGGTCGTGCGGTTCCAGACGGCGATGGGAAAGCCCTTCTCGGCGATGTTCAGCGCCAGGGCCGCGCCCATGGTGCCCAAGCCGATCAATCCGATTTGTGCCTTGTCCGTCATGGCGAAAGCCTCCGATTCCGATGGTTCCGCAAGCCATAATCCGCGCGGCGGCGGAAGTCACGCGACCGCGCTTTTGCAGAACGTGCATTTTTTCCTTTTCTTTATACGAACACTTATTATATGTGCCCGTATGAAAACGCAAAGCGAGTCGTTCGAGGCCAAGAAGCGCTGCGGTCTGCTGTTGCAGGAGGCCGCAGCCCTGCTGCGCCGCGAATTCGAGCATGCGGCCGGCCCCGAGGGGCTGACGCTGACCCAGTGGCGGGTCATGGGCCAGCTTGCGCAGCACCCGGACGGGCTGCGGCAGGCGGCGCTTGGCAAGGCGATCAATGCCTCGGCGATGACGGTCAGCGATGTGGCCGAACGGCTGGAGGGCGCGGGCTTCATCCGTCGCGAACCCGATCCCGGCGACAGCCGCGCCAAGCTTGTGCGCGTGACGCCGCAGGGCGCGGTTTTGCTGGACCGGATGCGCGAGACGGCTTCGGGCATCCTGGGGCGGGCGCTGGCCGGGCTGGCCGAGGATGACAGGACAATGCTGGCCGATCTGCTTGGGCAGGTCATCGCGAACCTTCAGGATCGGCCGTGACGGAAAGGGCGAACGGGATGAATGCCGAGACGGGAAAGATGAAGGATGCCGAGGCCGTGCCCGCAAGTGCGGCGGTCGCGGCGCAGGCCGCGCCTGTGCCGAAAAGGCGCAAGGGGCGGCGGCGGATGCTGATGGCTGCGGTGCCTCTGGCGCTGGTGCTGGCCGGGGGCGGTTACTGGCTGACGGGCGGGCGCTACGTGACGACCGACAATGCCTATGTGCATCAGCCGATGATTCCGGTCTCGGCCGATGTCAGCGGTCGCATCACCGAGGTTGATGTGACCGAAAACCAGCAGATCGCGGCCGGCGCGCCGATTTTCCGGCTGGATCCCGAACCTTACCGGATCGCGGTGGCACAGGCCGAGGCGGCGCTGGCGTCGGCGCGGCTGGCCGTCGAACAGCAGCGCGCCGCCTATGCCACGGCCGAGGCGCAGCTCGAGGCGGCCCGGAGTATCCTCGAGGTGCAGAATCGTGAACAGGAACGCCGGCAGGCGCTGGTCAAGCGGGGCGTCAATTCCGCCGCTTCGCTGGATGACGCGACCGTGGCCACGCGCAATGCCAGCAACGATGTCGCCATCGCCCGGCGTCAGCGCGATGCGGCGGCGGCGGCCCTGGGCGGCGATCCGACGGCACAGACCGACGATCTGCCCGCCGTTCGCGCCGCCATCGCGCGACTGGACGCGGCCCGTCGCGACCTGGCCAAGACCCGGATCGACGCGCCGGTTTCCGGCACCGTGGCCCAGGTCGGCAGCCTGAATGTCGGCCAGTTCGTGCAGGCCGGATCGGGGATCGCCACCCTGGTCGATGCCAACGACACCTGGATCGAGGCGAATTTCAAGGAGACCCAGCTTCAGGGGATCCGGACCGGTCAGCCCGTCTCGGTCGAACTCGATGCCTATCCCGATCTGGAATTGCGCGGCAAGGTGGGCAGCATCGGCGCCGCGACCGGATCGCAGTTCTCGCTGATCCCGGCGCAGAATGCGACCGGCAACTGGGTCAAGGTGGTTCAGCGTCTGCCCGTGCGCATCCAGCTTGACGGCGCGCCTGCGGGCGTTCTGCGCAACGGCTTTTCGGCCCGGGTCTCTATCGATACCGGCAAGAGCCGCCTGGACCAGCTGAGATGAGCGCCGCGCCCGTCCTGTCCGCACCCAACCTGCGCGTGGCGGCGCCGGGCTGGCTGACGGCCGCGATCATCATCGCGACCGTGATGCAGGTGCTGGACACCACCATCGCCAATGTCGCGCTGCCGCACATGGCGGCCAGTCTGGGCGCCACGCAGGAGGAAAGCACCTGGGTGCTGACCTCTTATATCGTGGCCGCTGCCATCGCCACGCCGCTGACCGGCTGGGCCGCCGACCGGTTCGGCCGGCGCATGGTTTTCGCCGCCGCCATCGCGGGCTTCGTCCTGACCTCGGTTGCCTGCGGATTGTCGACCAGCCTGCCCGAGATGGTGCTTTTCCGCGTTCTGCAAGGCATCACCGGAGCGGTTCTGATCCCGCTGGCGCAGTCGGTGCTGCTGGACATCAACCCGCGCGAGAAGATCGGGCAGGCGATGGCGATCTACGGCGCGGGGATCATGGTCGGCCCGATCATCGGTCCGACGCTGGGCGGCTGGCTCACCGAAGTCTTCAACTGGCGCTATGTCTTCTTTGTCAACCTGCCGGTGGGCCTGATCGCGCTGACCGGGGTGCTGATCTTCATGCCGCGCGAGGAAACCCGCGCCCGCCGCTTCGACGTGTTCGGCTTCGCGATGCTGGCTCTGGCGGTCGGCGCCTTGCAGATGCTGCTGGATCGCGGGCAATCGGTGGACTGGTTCCAGTCGGCCGAGATCTGGCTTTACCTGGCGCTGGCGATCTCGGGGCTGTGGGTCTTTGTGATCCATTGCCTGACCGCCGAGGATCCCTTCATCAATCTGGGCATGTTCCGCGACCGCAATCTTGTCATGGGGCTGATCTTCATCTTCGTGATCGGGATGACGCTGTTTTCCGGTCTCGCGCTGCTGCCGCCGCTGCTGCAAAAGCTGATGGGCTATCCGGTGATCTCGACCGGCCTGGTCATGGCCCCGCGAGGCGTCGGCACGATGCTGTCCATGGTGCTGGTGGGACGCCTGGTGGCGCGATACGACGCCCGCCTGCTGGTGGTCTTCGGCCTCGCCATGACGGCGCTGTCGCTGTACATGATGACCGGCTTCGAGACACAGATGAACGCGCGCCCGATCATCCTGTCGGGGATCCTGCAAGGCTTCGGGCTGGGCTTTGTCTTCGTGCCGCTGTCCACGCTGACCTTCGCCACGATCGCCGCCAGGTTCCGGGGCGACGCGACCTCGATGTTCAGCCTTGTGCGCAATGTCGGGTCGGGCGTCGGGATATCGCTGGTCACGACGGTTCTGGCGCGGATGAGCGTGATCAACCACGAGGAAATCGCCAGCAGCCTGACGGCCGGGTCGCCGCAGGTCCGCCTGCAGCTTGCGGGGCTGTTGTCGGGCAATCCGTTGACAGCCAGCATCGCCGACATGCTGGTCAGCCAACAGGCCGCGATGATCGCCTATATCGACAACTTCATGCTGATGATGCTGCTGACCGTGGTGGTGTTTCCGATCGTGCTGCTGCTGCGAAAGCCCGGACAGGCCCCCAGGGGCGCGGCCGAGCCGGTGCATATGGAGTGATCGGCCGCGGCGCGGTCAGCCCCGCGCCCGGCGCCCGCCGCGACGGCTGCCGCTGGTACCGGTGCCGGCGGCGGCCTTGCTGGCTTCGGCATAGGTCGCGCCGGCCCCGACCGCCTCGATCACGCGGGCAAAGCGGATCCATTCGCCTCCATTGGGATCGTGGTTCATCAGCATGTTGGCGGCGCGGATCGCCTCCATCTCGACCATGCGGACCGGGTTCATGATGGCGCTGGTCATGCCCGCGCCGATGGCCATCGGCAGGAAGGCCGCGTTGACGCCGTGGCGGTGGGGCAGGCCGAAGCTGATATTGCTGGCCCCGCAGGTGGTGTTCACGCCAAGCTCGTCGCGCAGGCGGCGGATCAGGGCGAAGACCTGTCGGCCGGCCGTCGCCATCGCGCCAATCGGCATGACCAGAGGATCGACGACGATGTCATGGGCCGGGATGCCGAAATCGGCGGCGCGCTCGACGATCTTTCTGGCCACGGCGAAGCGCACCTCGGGGTCTTCGCTGATGCCGGTATCGTCGTTGCTGATCGCCACGACGGGCACGTTGTATTGCTTGACCAGCGGCAGGACCAGTTCCAGACGTTCCTCTTCGCCGGTCACGCTGTTCAGCAGCGGGCGGCCGTTGCAGGTCTCCAACCCCGCCTTCAGCGCGCCGGGAACCGAGCTGTCGATGCACAAGGGCACATCGACCAGCGCCTGAACGCGCGCGATCAGTTCGGGCATCAGCACCGGTTCCACGAAATTGTTGTCGGCATAGCGCGGGTCTTCGGCCATCCTGTTGGTGAAGACCGCGCCGGAATTCACATCCAGCACCATCGCCCCGCAGGCCACCTGTTCCAGCGCGTCTCGTTCCACGGTCGAGAAATCGCCCGCCTCCAGTTCCGCCGCCAGCTTCTTGCGGCCGGTCGGGTTGATGCGTTCGCCGATCACGCAGAACGGCTCGTCAAAGCCGATGATGACGGTCTTGGTGGCGGATTCCAGAACGGTGCGGGTCATGGGCGTGCCTTCCTATTCGCCGCGGGCGCGCGACAGCCAGTCGGTCGAGGCGGCGATGCCACCCAGCGGGAAGACATGCGCGGCAGCGATGGGAAAGTCGGGATCGTCCTGCCTGGCGCGGGCAAGAGCGCCGACGAAATCGGTCGGCTCATAGGGAAGCAGCAGCTTGGTCACGTCGCGGGCGCGGCGCTGAAGAACCCGCAGGCTGGGGCCGACGCCGCACATGATGGCGAATTTCAGCATGGTCTGCAGTTTGGCCGGGCCGGCGACGCCGATGCGGATGGGCATGTCGATACCCGCCGCGCGAAGGCGTCCGGCCCAGTCGATGCAGGGCTGCGCCTCGAAGGCGAACTGGGTCACGATCTGCATGTCGGCATCGGTGCGGGCGGCGAAATCGGCTTTCCAGCGCAAAGCGCGCATCACTTCGGCCTCGCCGCCATCGGGGTCGATGTCGCGGTTGCCCTCGGGGTGGCCGGCGATGAACAAATGGCGGAAATCGCCGAAAAGGCCGGTCTCCAGCAATTGCATCGAATCGCGGAATTCTCCCTTCGGCGCAGACAGACCGCCGCCCAGCAGCAGCGCGCCCTCGGCGCCCGCATCGCGATAGCCGGCGACCCATTCGTTCAGCGCCGCGCGGCTGGGAACGATTCGGGCCGGGACATGCGGCACCGGCCGAAAGCCGTCGCGCGCCAGACGGGCGACGGTGGCCTGCATGTCGGCGGGCGCGGTGCCATCGATATGGGCCACGAAGACCAGCGTTCCGGCGGGCAGACGGTCGCGCAGATCGGAAACGCCCGCAGCACTGCGTGGCATCACCTCGATCGAGGCGCCTTGCAGGAAGGCCGCCATCGGGGCCGCGCTGCGCGAAGGGGTCCGGAATTGCATCAGGGCCATCTTGTCCTGCCTCCTGCCAAAACGTGTCGTCAATCCTTGCGCCCGCCCGACGCGATCAGGTCGCGCAGACGGGCGGTGTCGTATTCCGTCTCGATCCGTGTCGCCAGCGCCTGCGCATCCTCGGCCTGAACCGTCTCGCGCCGCCATTCGCCCAGATAATCGTCGGTGCCCGAAAGCCCCGCCTTCATTGCCGCCCGGTCGATCGCCTGCTCGAACCGCTCGTCCAGCGTGATCCGAACCGCGCCCCGGCCCTTGCCTTGCAGCACCTGCGCGGGAATATCGCGCCACAGAACCAGCGTCACATCGGCCATCGTCGGCGTCCTCCGTCTCGCCCCCTCATAGCCACGGATCGCGCCGCCGCGCCGCGCATTTGCGACCATGGCGCGGGGGATTTGCGACCTGTGTCGCAAACTGGCGCCCGAAACGCCGCTCTCGCGTGGCGGCGCACCCTTGATCGCAGGCGGGCGGCAGGCTACCTTTCGGACAACTTGTCATCGGAGGGCGTGTGTCATGACGCCCAGGCGTCCTGCGGGTGCGGACGCGTTCCCGAAAAATACGGTCGAGCCGTCAGGCACCCGACAACCCGAGGAAGGGGCGCTGTATGCTGCCCTCGACCTCGGCACAAATTCGTGCCGGATGCTGATTGCGCGACCGCGCGGCAGTCAGTTTCAGGTCATCGACAGCTTTTCCAAGCCGGTTCAGCTTGGTCTGGGGCTGGAGGCTTCGGGGCGGCTGTCCCGCGGTTCGATGGCGCGCACCGTTCACGCCCTGCAGGTATGCCGGCGCAAGCTGGATCAGCATCGGGTTCGCAACATGCGCCTGGTCGCGACCGAGGCCTGCCGGCGCGCGCGCAACAGCCGCGATTTCCTGCGCAGCATCCGCCGCGAGACCGGCCTGCCGGTCGAGATCATCGATGCCGAGGAAGAGGCCCGGCTGGCGGTGATTTCCTGCGCGCCGCTGGTCAGCCAGAAGACCGAGACGCTGATGGTCGTCGATATCGGCGGCGGCTCGACCGAACTGGTCTGGATCGATCTGGAAGATGTCGAGCCCAAGGAACGGCCGCGCGCGATCATGCGGCTGTCGGAAGGTTTTGCCAAGCCGCAGCCGGGCGGCGCGCGGGTGGTGGACTGGATCAGCGTGCCGTTGGGGGTGGCCACGCTGCGCGACCAGTTCGCCGATGTCGAAGACGATCAGGGCCGCTTCGCGCTGATGAGCTGGTATTTCGAGGAAATGCTGGCCGATTTCGCCCCCTATGCGGATGGCTCGCCCGAGGAGGGTTTCCAGATCATCGGCACCTCGGGGACGGTGACGACGGTGGCGGCGTCCTTTCTGGGGCTCAGACGCTATGACCGGACCAAGGTGGACGGGCTGGAAATGAGCAGCGCCCAGATCGACAAGGTGATCCATTCCTATCTGACGCTTGGTCCCGAAGGGCGGCGGGCCGATCCGCGTATCGGCCGTGAACGCCATGCGCTGATCATGTCGGGGGTGGCGATTCTTCAGACGCTGATGCGGGTCTGGCCCACCGACAAGCTGTCGGTCGCCGATCGCGGGCTGCGGGAAGGGTTGCTTTATGCCCAGATGGTGCGCGATGGGGTGCTGACGCCGGATGGGCTGAACGGAGTGGCATGATGGCGAAAGAACCCGGCAGCCGCGCGGGCAAGACCAGCGGACGCGGCCAGCGCGACCTCAAGGTGCGGGTCAAAACCGCCAAGGGGCGCAAGCTGTCTTCGAAATTGTGGCTGGAACGGCAGCTGAACGACCCTTATGTGGCCCGCGCCAGGCGCGATGGCTTTCGCGGGCGGGCGGCCTACAAGATCCTGGAACTGGACGACAAGTATCGGTTTCTGCTGCCCGGCGCACGGGTGGTCGATCTGGGCTGCGCACCCGGCGGCTGGTGTCAGGTCGCGGTGGACCGGGTGAACGCCCTGGGCGACCAATCGGGCAAGGCCGTGGGGCGCGTCATCGGCATCGATCTGCAAGAGGTCGATACCATCGCCGGGGCCGAGATTCATCAGCTCGATTTCCTGTCGGACGGCGCCGACGACAAGGTCAAGCACTGGCTGGGCGGGTCCGCCGATGTGGTCATGTCCGACATGGCGGCCTCCGCGTCGGGGCACAAGGGCACCGATCATCTGCGCATCGTCGCGCTGGTGGAAGCCGCCGCGCAACTGGCGCTGGACATCCTTGAACCCGGCGGAACCTTCGTGGCCAAGGTGCTGGCAGGCGGTGCGGAATCCGAAATGCAGGCTTTGCTGAAGCGCAGCTTTTCCAAGGTCGCCAACGTCAAGCCGCCGGCCAGCCGCAGTGATTCATCCGAGAAATTCGTGGTCGCGACCGGCTTTCGCGGCCGGGGCGGGGAAAATGCCGAAAGCGGCGATCAGCCGGACTGAGCGCGGAAGATTTCGGGCGTGCGGCCGGTTGCGGCGACGCAGGCGCGGGCGAAATGGGCATGGCTGACATAGCCCAGGCGCTCGGCGATCCGGACCGGGCTTTCCTGGCCGTCGCGCAAGGCCTGGAACGCGCGCTCCAGCCGCAGGCGGTTGACAAAGTCGATGGCGCGACAGCCCTGCGTCGCCTGGCAGGCCCGATCCAGTGCTCCGGTGCTGCAATGCAGATCGCGCGCAAGCTCGGCGATGGTGGACTGGTCGCTGCCCATCCGGCTCAGCACCAGGTCCCGGAAACGGGCGATCAGCGACATGTCGGGCCGCGAGCATGCAAGCGCATCGGCGTGGCTGTCGCGTCTGACCCGAGGCGGTAGCCCGGCGATGCAGCGTGCCAGCAGCCCGACCCCGCCGGCATCGGCGCCGGTCGCGGCGGCGAGGTCGCGCAGAATGGTCAGCAATCGTGGCCCCTCCAGGGCGATCTCGGTGGCCAGCGTCGCCGTGGGCAGGCAGGGCCAGGCCAGTTCGGCAAGGCCGCGCGGAAGGATGGCGACATGACCCTGGTCGTCCGGGCCGGGCAGGGCCGCGAAGGCGGTTCCGGCGGGGATATAGTGCAGATCGCCCGCCCCAAGCGTCTGGTCCCGTGCCGGAAAGCGCAGCCGCACCCGTCCCGACATCACCCACAGGATCACGTGATCGCTGCGGATCTGCGGGCGCGGCGGGGTGCCATCGCTGCCCCAGACGAAGCTGGCCAGCGGCAGCAGTTTCAGCGGGCGATGCGCGGCCGGCCGGCGCCCGGCCTGCCATCCCCCCTGCCGCCGGCGCCGGGGGGCATCGGAATCCTCGATCGGTGCAGGCGTGGCGGGAAACGCCGCGACGCCTTTGAAGCCGGGGGACGTGAAGGGAAAGCGAACCGTTTCGCCGGCTTGGGACAGATTCACCGACAGACCTCACCAAGAGTAAACAACCATAGGTAGAATGGCCTGTTTTCGTGGCGTTTTCAATCCTCGGTTCGATACAATTCAAGCGATATCAAGGGGATTCTCCGGCGGGCCACGGTTGCCAGTCATGCATTCGACTGCGAAACCAGATGCGCTGCGACTTGGCATATTGGCGGGTGGCGATCACCGCGCGCTGCACGGCCTCGGCCCGATCGGTTTCGCCGCGCAGGCTGGCCGCCAGTTCCGGCGCGCCGATGGCGCGGGCCCATTGCCGGGACATGTCCCACAGCGGCAGCATGGCGCGCACCTCGTCCAGGGCACCCTGTTCCATCATCAGATCGAAGCGCCGCGCGATCCGGTCCGCCAGCCAGTCGCGATCGGCGGTGACGACAAGGCGCTGGCTGCGCGCGGGCGTGATCAGGGGCGGCGGCGTATCGGCCTGCCATTCCGCAAGCCCGCGACCAGTCGCGCGCCAGACCTCCCAGGCGCGCTGGACACGGGCCGGATTGCGCAGGTCGATCCGGTCGCGGGTCCGCGCATCCAGCCCCGCGATCATCCGCGCAAGTCCTTCCTTGCCTGCCACCAGGGCATCGCCCTCGAACCTGATTTCAGGCGGGACGGGGGGCACATAGGCCAGACCCCGCGTCAGGGCCGTCAGGTAAAGCCCGGTTCCGCCGACGACGATCAGCCTTCGGTCCGTCAGCCGGCCGACATCCTTCAGCCAGTCGCCGACCGAATAGCTGCGATCCGGTGTGACATGACCATAAAGCGCATGGAGTGCCGCGGCCTCGTCGGCGGCCGAGGGGCGCGCCGTCAGAACGCGCCAGCAGGACCAGACCTGCATCGCATCCGCATTGACGATCAGCCCGCCCTGCCGCTCGGCCACCTGCAGCGCAAGCGCGGATTTGCCGCTGGCGGTCGGCCCCGCGATCAGCAGGTGGCGCTCGGCGTCGATCTGATCAAGGCGGGACATCGCCGGGCGGTCCTTGGCCGGTTGAACACGCCCGCCTTTTGCGACATTTTGCGCGGCGATGAAAGCGACCCGCCCCATCAGCCCCATTATCGGCCGCGCTATCAGCCCAGTAGCAGCCGCATTCAGGAAGGATCGGACATGACCGAAGAGAAGGGCGCAGCGCCCGCGCAGTATGGCCGCGTGATGCTGAAGATCTCGGGCGAGGCGCTGATGGGCGACCAGGGCTTCGGTCTGAACCCGCCGACCGTCGCGCGTATCGCCAACGAGGTCGAATCGGTTCAGAAGATGGGCGTCGAGGTCTGCATGGTCATCGGCGGCGGCAACATCTTCCGCGGCCTGCAAGGCAGCGCGCAGGGGATGGAGCGGACGACCGCCGATTACATGGGGATGCTGGCCACGGTGATGAATGCGCTGGCCATGCAATCGGCGCTGGAAGCCAAGGGCCTGCATTGCCGCGTCATCAGCGCCATCCGCATGGACGAAGTCTGCGAACCCTATATCCGCAGGCGTGCCATCCGACATCTGGAAAAGGGCCGCGTCGTGATCTTTGCCGCCGGCACCGGCAATCCCTATTTCACCACCGACACCGCCGCGACCCTGCGCGCCAACGAGATGAATTGCGAGGCGATCTTCAAGGGCACCAAGGTGGATGGCGTCTATGACAAGGATCCGAAGAAATTCCCCGATGCCAAACGCTATGGCGAGGTCAGCTACGACGAGGTGCTGCAAAAGCATCTGGGCGTGATGGATGCCTCGGCCATCGCGCTGGCCCGCGACAACCGGCTGCCGATCGTCGTCTTCTCGCTGGACGAGCCTGGTGGCTTCAGGGCGATCCTGGAAGGTCGCGGCACCTATACCCGCGTTCATAGCTGACCCCCCGGCATGTGGATCGCGGCGATGTGCAATTTCCCCTGAGCCGCGATCCGGCGGCGGCCGGCGGCGGGGTCGAAAAGGTCGCCCGCGGGCTGGCCGGTCGCCGGCGCGATGCCGCCTGACCTTCGGGCAAATGCTTTGCCAAGGCCCGGCAATGCGGTTACAAGCGGTGAAAATTCTACGCAGAGGCAGTGCCACATGGCAGAGGATATCGAAATCGACATCGACGACCTGGAACGGAGGATGAAGGGCGCGATGGATTCGCTGCGCCACGAATTCGGCAGCCTGCGGACCGGTCGCGCCTCGGCTTCGATGGTCGAGCCGGTGCAGGTCGAGGCTTATGGCCAGATGACGCCGATCAACCAGCTTGGCACCGTCAACGTCCCCGAGCCGCGGATGGTCACCATCAACATCTGGGACAAGTCGATGGTCGGCAAGGCCGAAAAGGCGATCCGCGAAAGCGGTCTCGGCATCAATCCCCAGACCAACGGCACGATCATCATGCTGCCGATCCCGGAACTGAACGAGGAGCGGCGCAGGGAACTGACCAAGGTCGCGGCGCAATATGCCGAACACGCGCGCGTCGCGATCCGCAACGTGCGCCGCGACGGCATGGATCAGGTCAAGAAGGGCAAGGCCGAGGGAATGCCCGAGGATGATCAGAAGTTCTGGGAAACCGCGGTGCAGGAGCTGACCGACAAGATGATCGGCCAGGTGGACGAGGCGCTGGAGGCCAAGCAGGCCGAGATCATGCAGGTCTGAGGCACGGGACATGGCCGCGGATACAGCACAGGCATTGAACACGGGCGGATCCAGTCAGAGACCGCGTCATGTCGCCATCATCATGGACGGAAACGGCCGCTGGGCGACCGATCGCGGCTGGCCGCGCCTGGTCGGGCACCGGCGCGGGGCCGAGCGCGTCAAGCAAATCGTCCGCGCCTGCCCGGATCTGGGCGTGAACTGGCTGACCGTCTATGCCTTCTCGACCGAGAACTGGAAACGCTCGACCGAGGAGGTGCTGGGTCTGATGAAGATCTTCCGCCGCTATATCGAGCGTGAGGCCGAAGGCATGTCGGCCGAGGGCGTGCGGCTGCGCTTCATCGGCGGCCGGGATCGGCTGGACGGCAAGTTGCAGGCGCTGATGTCCTCGATCGAGGCACGGACGGCGGGCAACACGCGGCTGAACCTGACCGTGGCGATCAATTACGGGGGGCGCGACGAATTGCTGCGCGCGGCCACCAAGCTGGCCTGCAAGGTTGCCCAGGGCGAGGTCGCCGAGCCGACGGAAAACGATCTTCATGCCTGTCTGGACACGGCCGGCCATCCCGATCCCGATCTGGTCATCCGCACCAGTGGCGAGACGCGGACCTCGAATTTCCTGCCATGGCAGGCAGCCTATTCGGAATATGAATTCACGCCGACATTGTGGCCCGATTTCTCGCCCGACCATCTGGCCGCGATTCTGGACCGGTTCGGCCTGCGCGACCGCCGTTTCGGGGGCGTATGAGTCCGGGCGCGGGGACAAGGCCCGGGCTGCCCGCCGCGAAGGGCAAATGGGCTGACCTGTCGCGCCGTATCGCCTCGACCGCTGTGCTGCTGGGGATCGGCGTGATGTTGGCCGTGGCGCAGGGTGTCTGGTTGCGGCTGGGCATGTCACTGATCTCGGCCATCACGTTCTGGGAACTGGCGGCGATGACGGGCTGGCGCCACCCCGAGATGCACCTGACCGCCTTCGGCCGCTGGCGCCCCGTGTCGCTGGCGGTGATCGCCGGGCTGGCCCAGTTCATCGCCCTTGTTGCCTTTTCCCCCTTCGCATCGCTGGCCTTGCTGCTGCCTCTTCTTGCCGGGCTTCCCGGCGCCGCGCGTCGCGACCGGCCGACCTATGCGATCTTCGGCATCGCGATCCTGCTGGTGGCCTATGGTCTGGTCTCGTTCCGCGAGGAATTCGGTCTGGGATTCGTGATGTGGCTGATGGGCATCGTGATCGTTTCGGACACGGCGGGTTATTTTTTCGGCCGCATTCTGGGCGGGCCGAAATTCTGGCCGTCTCTGAGCCCGAAGAAAACCTGGTCGGGCACGATCGCGGGCTGGATCGGCGCGGTCGTTCTGGGTGCGCTGATCTGGCTTTCGGGGCGCGGCGACGCGACCTTGCTATGGGTTTCTCCGCTGGTCTGTTTCGCCGGGCAAATGGGCGATATCGCCGAAAGCTGGCTGAAGCGACGCGCCGGGGTCAAGGACAGTTCGAACCTGATTCCGGGTCACGGCGGCTTCATGGATCGTTTCGACGCAGTGACAGGCGCGGTTCTGGCGGCCATGCTGATCGGGCTTCTGAACAGCCTGCCGGCGGTGACCTGACCCATGCGACGCATTTCGATCTTCGGGGCGACCGGCTCGGTCGGCTGCAACGGTGTTGATCTGATCCGGCGCGCCGGCGGGGCCGAGGCCTATCACGTCGTCGCGCTGACCGGCGGGCGCAACATCGCGCGCCTCGCGCGCATGGCGCGCGAGTTGCGGGCCGAGATCGCCGTGACCGCGCACGAGGATCTGCTGGACGATCTGCGCGACGCGCTTGCGGGCAGCGGGATTCAGACGGCGGCGGGCGCGCGGGCGCTGGCCGAGGCCGCCGCGCGCCCCGCCGACTGGATCCTGTCGGCGATCATCGGCGCGGCCGGGCTGGTGCCGGGCCTGACGGCATTGGCTCAGGGCGGGATTCTGGCCCTGGCCAACAAGGAATCGCTGGTTTGTGCCGGCCCGCTGATCCACCGCACGGCGACCCGAAGCGGAGCGAGAATCCTGCCGGTCGATTCCGAACATTCTGCCATTTTTCAGGCTCTTGGATCGGAAAACCTTGAGCATGTCGAGGTTGTGACCATCACCGCCTCGGGCGGCGCCTTCCGGGACTGGCCACTGGAACGGCTGGCGGCCGCGACGGTGGCTCAGGCCTCGACCCATCCCAATTGGGCCATGGGCCAGCGGATCACCATCGACAGCGCAAGCATGTTCAACAAGGCGATGGAAGTCATAGAGGCGAAAGAATTTTTCGGTCTTGGACCAGATCGGATCAAGGTGCTGGTCCATCCGGAATCGATCGTTCACGCCATGGTCAGCCATGTCGATGGCGGCACGATCGCGCATCTGGGGGCGCCCGACATGCGACACGCGATCGGCTATGCGCTGAACTGGCCGGACCGTGCACCGCTGCCGGTTGCCGCGCTGGATCTGGCGCGGATCGGAAGCCTGACCTTCCGCGAACCCGACGAGACGCGCTGGCCCGCGCTGCGCCTGGCGCGCGAGGTGATGTCGGCGGGCGGTATGGCGGGGGCGGTGTTCAATGCCGCCAAGGAGCAGGCGCTGGACGATTTCATCGCCGGGCGCATCGGATTCACGCAAATGGCGCCTCGCGTGGAAATGACCTTGGAGGCGCTGTCGGGGCGCGCCGGTTTCGGCGATGATGCCGCCGATCTGGAAACGGTCCTCGACTGGGACCGCGAGGCAAGAGGAAGGGCCGCCGCATGACCGATCTGATCCCCTTATTCGGGGGCACCTTGTGGACGCTGGCGGCTTTCGTGGTCGCACTGGTGGTGATCGTGACGGTCCATGAATACGGCCATTACATCATCGGCCGGCTGTCGGGAATCAGGGCCGAGGTCTTTTCGGTCGGCTTCGGACCGCGCCTGATCGCGCGCCGGGATCGTCACGGCACCGTCTGGCAGGTCGCGGCGATTCCGCTGGGAGGCTATGTCCGCTTTCTGGGCGACGAGAATGCGGCCAGCGCCGGTTCCGGGTCGCGGGTCGATCCGGCCTTGCGGCGGCAGACGCTGTCGGGTGCGCCGCTCTGGGCGCGGTTTTCGACGCTTCTGGCCGGACCGGTCTTCAACTTTGTCCTGTCGATCCTGATCTTCGGCGGATTCGCGCTGTTTCAGGGCCTGCCTGCCGATCGGGTCGAGGTCGGTGCCGTCAGCGAGGTGCCGCCGGGCGTGATGAACGGCTTGCGCCCCGGCGACCGCATCGTCGCCCTGGGTGGCCAGCCGGTCGAGACCTGGGCCGATCTGGGCCAGGCGGCGCAGGACCTGCCCATCGCGCCGCAGCAGGACTGGACCGTGATCCGCGACGGCGCCGAGGTGACGGTGACCGGCCCGGATCCGATGCCGGCGCGGATCAGCGGCGTCGCCCCGCGCGGCGCCGCAGCCGATGCCGGGCTGATGGCCGGTGACGTGGTGATCAGCATCGAGGGCAAGCCGATCACCCGCTTTACCCAGATGCGCGAGGCGGTCGAGGCTGCCGAGGGCGATCCGATCCAGTTGCAGGTCTGGCGGTCCGGCCAGGGCACCGCCAGCTATACGCTGATTCCGCGGATGCAGGATCTGCCCTCTGCGGGCGGCGGATACGAACGGCGCTGGTTGATCGGCGTCACCGGTGGCGGCGGTTTCTTCGAACCAGCGATGCGTCGCGCGGGCCCGCTGGAATCGCTGTGGCTGGGGGTGATGCAGACCTGGGGGATCATCGTGTCATCGCTGGCGGGGCTGTGGGCGATGATCTCGGGCCAGATCGGCGGCTGCAATCTGGGCGGCGCGATCAGCATCGCCGAAAGCACCGGCCAGGCGGCCAGCGCCGGCGGCGCCAGTTTCCTGTGGTGGATCGCGGTCCTGTCGGCGGCGATCGGGTTTCTGAACCTGCTGCCGATCCCGGTCCTGGATGGCGGGCACCTGATGTTCTATGCGTGGGAGGCCCTCACCGGACGCCCACCCTCGGACCGGGCGCTGAACCTGCTGACGGCGGCGGGCATGGCGGCGGTGCTGGCGCTGATGATTTTCGGCCTCACGAACGATCTTTTCTGCCCCTAGGGCGCGATGCGCTTTTGACAGGGCCGGGCGTTTCGGGCACAAGATTTGGCCAAGAGGGCGTGAAAACACGCAACAGAAAGAAGGCGCCAGAAAAGGCGCGTCCGCAGGCTGGAACATAGAGGGGCGGCAATGACACGGAAACTGGGCAAGGGCGCGGTTGCGCTGGTCACGGCCTTGACGATCGCGACACCGGCGGCACTGGTGCCCAATGCGGCTGTGGCCTATGTCTTCAACGACGTGCGAATTCAGGGCACGCAGCGGATCGAACCGGCCACGGTCCTGTCCTATGCCAATATCGCGCGCGGCCAGAACGTCTCGGCCGGCGAGTTGAACGATGCGCTGCAACGGTTGCAGAATTCCGGTCTGTTCGAGACGGTCGAGATCGTTCCGCAGGGCGGCACCCTGATCATCACCGTTTCGGAATATCCGACAATCAACCAGATCAGCTTCGAGGGCAACCGCCGCCTCAAGGATGACGAACTGGCCCAGATCGCGCAAAGCCAGTCGCGCCGGGTCTATCAGCCCAGCCAGGCCATCCAGGACGCGCAGAACATCGCGCAGGCCTATGCCAGCCGGGGCCGTCTGGCTGCCCGCGTCGATCCGCGCATCATCCGGCGCAGCGGCAACCGCGTCGATCTGGTCTTCGAGATCCGCGAAGGCGACGTCACCGAGATCGAGCGCATCAGCTTTACCGGCAATCGCGCCTTTTCGGACCGTCGCTTGCGGCAGGTGCTGGAAACCAAGCAGGCGGGTATCCTGCGCACCTTCATCCGCGCCGATACCTTTGCGCCGGAACGGATTCCGCTGGACGAACAGCTTCTGACCGATTTCTACCGCTCGCGCGGTTATGCCGATTTCAAGGTGCAGGGCGTCGCGCCGGAAATCGCCCGCGAACGCGATGCCTTCTACATCACCTTCAACATCCAGGAAGGCCCGCGCTACCGGTTCCGCAACGTAAGCACGATCTCCGAGATCGCAGGCGTTGATGCCGCACCCTTTGCGGCGCAGAACCGTGTCGGCGGCGGCGATGTCTACAACCCCGCCGCCATCGACAACACCATCCGGCGGATGGAAACGGTGGCGATCCAGCAGGGGCTGAACTTCGTCAATATCGAGCCGCGGGTGACGCGCAATCCGCAGACGCAGACGCTGGATCTGACCTTTGCGCTGACGCGCGGCCCGCGCATCTTCGTGGAACGCATCGACATCGAGGGCAACACGACCACGCTGGACCGGGTGATCCGGCGGCAATTCACCACGGTCGAGGGCGATCCGTTCAACCCGCGCGAGATCCGCAATGCCGCCGAACGCATCCGCGCGCTTGGCTATTTCTCGGATGCGCAGGTCAACAGCCGGCAGGGCAGCAGCGCCGAACAGGTGATCGTGGATGTGAATGTCGAGGAACAGCCCACTGGCTCTCTGTCCTTCGGCGCATCCTACGGTGTCAATTCCGGCTTCGGCCTCAACGCCTCGCTGAACGAGACCAACTTCCTGGGTCGCGGGCAGACGCTGGGCCTGACCATTTCCACCGCGTCGGGCGACCGCGAGGGTCTGATCAACTTCGTCGAACCCTATTTCCTGGGTCGCGATCTGAAATTCGGCTTCACCGCGCGCTATAACGAAACCAGCAACCTGAATTCGGACTACGACACCCGCACGATCTCGGTCCAGCCGTCGATCGAGTTTCCGATTTCGGCCAATGGCCGGCTGGAACTGCGGTATCGACTGGAACAGAACCGTCTGAACAATGTCAGCGACGACAGTTCCGTCATTCTTCAGGACGAACAGGGCACGCGTCTGAGTTCAGCGGCGGGCTACACCTACCTGTGGGATACGCGGGTGGCCGGTCTTGATCCCCTGACAAGCTACAAGCTTCGGTTCTCGCAGGATTTCGCGGGGCTGGGCGGCGACGTGAAGACGGTCACCAGCACCGCGCTGGCCGGTGTGGAAAGCAATGCCTGGCGCGAGGAGGTCACCCTCCGCGCCGAGATCGAGGCCGGCGGTGTCTACAGCTATGGCGATTACTCGTCCTGGATTCTGGACCGGTTCCGCGGCGGCGGCAAGGTGCGCGGCTTCGAGCCGAACGGCATCGGTCCGCGTGACCTGTCGGCCCCGAATCAGGACGCGCTCGGCGGCAAGTATTACTGGGCCGCGCGCGCCGAAGCGCAGTTCCCGCTGGGCCTGCCCGAGGAATACGGGATCACGGGCGGCCTTTTTGCCGATATCGGCTCGGTCTGGGGGCTGGACACAAGGACCGGCAGCGACGGGTCCGAAGTCGACGACAGTATGCGGGTTCGCGCCGCCATCGGCGCCTCTGTCTTCTGGACCACCCCGATCGGCCCCTTGCGGTTCAACTTCTCCAAGGCGGTTCGCAAAGAGGATTACGACAAGGATCAGAATTTCGACCTGACCATCTCGACCCGGTTCTGATGCGGGGACGGGCGCGCCCTGTCGTCCTGCTGGCGGCCCTGTTTCTGGGCATGGCATGGGCCGGGGGCGCATCAGCGCAGGATCCGGCGCCCTCCGTGCCCGCCCAGCCCATCGCACCCGTGGACCGGATCGCCCCGGCCGACGGGGCCGGTGCGGAAGGCGGGATGCCGACGCGCACCATCGAGACGCCGCCGGATTCGCCGCAGATGGTGGCTGCGCCGATCCTGACCGTGGATCAGAACACCTTGTTCACCGGCTCGGCCTGGGGCCGTCGCACGCAATCCGTCCTGGAAGAGGAGGGCGGCAAGATCGCCGCCGAGAACGAAAGGCTGGCCGCGCAGTTATCCGATGAAGAGGCGGCGTTGACCAGCCGTCGCGAAACGCTGGATCCGGCCGAGTTTCGCAAGCAGGCCGAGGCGTTCGACGAACGCGCCACGCGGGTCCGGCGCGAACGCGCACAGGCGGTGCAGGCGCTGAACGATTGGGCCGAGGCGGACCGCAGCGCCTTCTATCGCGCCGCGCTGCCGGTCATGGGCGAGATGATGCAGGATCGCCGCGCGGTGGCCGTTCTGGACCGCCGCACCGTCTTCGTCTCGCTCGACGCCATCGACATTACCGCCGATCTGGTGTTGCGGCTGGACGAGAGGCTGGGCGACGGTGCCGGACAGGTGCCGTTGCCGTCAGCGCAGGGCGATGGCCAGGCACCGGCCGCCGAAATCCCGCAGCCGCCCGCCGCCGCGGATTGATGCAGAATTTATCCGTTTTGATCAAGGGGCGGTTTCGGCCCATTTTCGGTCATCCCTGATCAGGGCGTTTGCGAGGATCAGGAGCTTGCGCATGACGGCGGTGAGCGCGACTTTCGCCGGCTTTCCCGCGCTGCAGAGCGCCTGATAGGTCTGGCCG